>JBCCDA010000015.1:0-62754 GCA_039033215.1 Pseudomonadota bacterium
ATCTCAGCTCATCGGTCACTGAGCGTGGCTCTCCAATGCCATCAGATGGGGGCAGCGCGATTGCGGGGATGGCGCAACCTTCGACGTGCGTGGGGTGGGCATAGCCACGATCCGCTCGTCGCCGTCACGGCGCAGCGCCGCGTCCAGACGGTCAAGTTCGTCGAGATCAAACATGGTTCATTCTCCTTGCTGCACGGGCGCGGATCAGGATTTCGGCAGAGGCCGACTGTAGATCCTCGGCGTTCTCGCAGGTCTCTTTGGCGCGCTGTAGGTTGAGATCCAGGCGCTGTTCCTCCGTCAGCTCGACGGCCGCAGAGGGGATCTTCGCATCCTCAGGCGTCATCGTAGACGACCTCCAGGCTCACCAACGGCTTGGCGTTCTTGCCGCGCATGTCCTGATCGGTGGCGGGCTCCAGCACGAAGTCCCCGCCGGTGTCTTTGCTGTCGAAGAGGTTCAGCAGACCGTCCTGGGACAGCGGTTCGGGATGGCCCGGGGGCGCCGCGGCAACCGCTTCCCCGAGACCGGCAAAGAGATCGCCCCACTGCGAGGCAGACGTGCCGACGATCTGGTAGTTGGCCGACTTCTTGCGCAGGTCGTCGTCCTGCGGGATCGAGGCGAGGACGGGAATGTCGACCGCCTTGGCGAATGCCTGGGCCTCGCCCGAGCCGTCATCCTTGTTGATCACCAGACCGGCGACGCCGACATTGCCACCAAGCCCTCGGAAGTACTTGACCGCCGAGCAGACGTTGTTGGCCACGTAGAGCGACTGCAGGTCGTTCGAGCCGACCACGATCACCTTCTGCGCCATGTCCCGCGCGATCGGCAGACCGAAGCCGCCGCAGACCACATCGCCGAGGAAGTCCAGCAGGACATAGTCGAAGTCCCAATCATGGAAGCCCAGCTTCTCGAGCAGCTCGAACCCGTGGATGATCCCGCGCCCGCCGCAGCCGCGGCCGACCTCGGGCCCACCGAGCTCCATGGCAAAGACGCCGCCCCGCTTGAAGCAGACATCGCCGATCTTGACCTCTTCCCCGGCCAACTTCTTCTTGGTCGAGGTCTCGATGATCGTCGGGCACGCCTTGCCGCCGAAGAGCAGGCTCGTCGTATCGGATTTCGGATCGCATCCGATCAGCAGCACACGCTTGCCCATCTCGGCCATCATGTGGCTGAGGTTCGCCAGCGTGAACGACTTGCCGATGCCGCCCTTGCCGTAGATCGCGATGATCTGGGTGTCTTTGGTAACCTCGGTCGCTACCGGGTCGGGTTCGATCGCGGCCTCGGCCTTGAGGCGCGCGAAGCCGCCGTCCGTGATGATGGGAGCGTCAGAGCCGTCGGGGGTCATACAGTGCCCTTCCAATCCAGGATCATTTTCAGGCAGGCCGGGTCACCGAACGCCATGCGGTAGGCATCGGGTGCGTCCGAGGCCGGGGCGTGGTGTGTGATCAGACCATCGAGCGGCAGGAGCCCCTCGTCGACCAGCCGGGTTACGGCGGCCATGTCATCCGGCTTCCATTCAGCGGCGACGCGCAACCGCGCCTCCTTCATGAAGGCCGCGGGGAAGTTGAAACCGACCCGGTCCTTGTAGAAGCCCGCCAGTACGATCTCGCCACCAGGGGCGAGACGCGCGATCAGGGCGTCGATCAACGAGGCATCGCCCGAGACATCGCAGATCACGCGGTAGTCGCGGCGAGGGTCGTCGTCGGGGTGCAGGACCTCGTACCCGTCGGCGCCGGTCGCGCGGTCTGCATTGACCTCCCACACCGTGGCGGGGCGACCCATGGCGACCATCATGCGGGCCAGCAGCCGGCCGAGGACACCGTGGCCCACGATCAGCTCGGGATTGCCGACAGGACCTGCAATCGCATGCCGCGCGGTAGCGGCCAGCGCCATCAGGCACGCGTCGGATCCAAGTGAGGCGGGAATCTGGCTGACGCGGCGTCCGGGGACCACCACGCGGGCCGCGGAGCCACCGAAGAGGCCCTTGACCTCACCGTAGCAGGAGGCGCCGGGAACAAAGACCGTGTCGCCGGCAGCGAGGCCAGATTCGGGTCCGGCCTCGGTCACGAGGCCCACCGATTCATAGCCTGGCACGAGGGGATAGCCGAGCCCCGGGAACGGCGGCATCTCGCCCGACCAGAGCAGGCGCTCGGTCCCGGTCGAAATGCCCGACCAGCGAACATCCACAACGACGTCCTCGCGGCCGGGTTCGTCCAGCGCCAATGTCTGAAGCTCCAAGGAACAAGGGGCACCGAGCACGATGGCTGTTGTGTCCATGTTGAACCTCCTTCCCTCGGAACCCATGCCGCTCTCTTGGCGACTCGTTGGGCTGTCTGTGTCAGATGTCACTCTAATTTGACTGCAAAAGTTGTCAACTAAAATGGACACTATTCCGAGAACTATCCCGCCGGCTTGATCGCCATCAAGACGCCCGTCAGGAACGGGCGGGCGGTGGGCACCTTTCTGATGTTCCCGAACCCCGCCTCTGTCAGAAGTGCGCGATGGCGTTCGGCCGAGCGCGATTGCCCCGTTGTCATCGCCATGGTGTAGAAGCCGAAGTAGGCATCGCCCGCGGGCGACGGGGTCGCTCCCCCGGACATCGGTTCCGAGATGATCACGCGCCCGCCGGGAGGCAGGGCCTCGAAGACCCGCGCGAGCAGCCTGCTCACCGTTGTGTCGTCATGATCATATAGAACACGGACCAGGCTGATGGCATCGGCATCGCGGGGCATGGGGTCGTCGAGAAAGCTGCCGGGATGGCAGCGGATGCGGGTGTCGAGCCCGGCCTCCACCAAAAGAGGCCGCGCGGCGTCGATCACCCCAGGCAGGTCCATCAGTGTAAGGCGCAGCGCCGGGTGGCGCCGCGCCACATGCCCCAGGAAGCGGCCGGTTCCCCCGCCGACATCGGCTAGGTGCGCGATGCCGTTGAGGTCCAGGCTGTCCAGCGTCTCTTCGGCCACCAGATCCTGCGAGGACGCCATGAGCCTGGAGTACCGCTCGGCCGTCGCGGGATCGACATCCGGTGACCGGACATATGCCCAGAAACGCGCGAGCTCCGGGTCGGTCTCGCCGCGCATCAGCGCAACCGGGTCGCCCAGATCCTGGTAGAAGACGCGGTGGTGGCGAATCATCTCATCGAGACCCGGCACGCCGATGGCAGCCGCGCCCAGGTCACCCAGATCGTAGCTCTCGTCCTTCAGGCGGACCAGCAGACCCAGCGCCGCTGCCGATTGGCAAAGCGTGCGCATCCGATCCGGCGACATCCCGTAGCGCAGCGCCAATGCCTCGGCGGACTGCGGCCCTGAACGGAGTGTCTGAAAAAGCTCCAGCTCAACGCAGGCCAGCAGCACCTGACTGTACACAAAGCCCGACACCAGATGATGGAGTTTTTCCGCCTCCCGCCGCGCCCGGCGCCTGGTCAGCGGGTTTCGCGCAGCCCAGCGCTGGAAGTCGGGGGATGAGATCTTGCCGATCCGCCAGCGCCGAAAGCGGTTCCGGAGACCGAGGCCCCCAGAGGTGCCGCCGACGGGTAAGCTGACGTCCGCCACGTCGGTCTCAGATGGCTGCGAGATGGGCATAGGCCATGGGCGTCAGGCGTTCCGCCTGCCGGCGAACCAGCCCGCAAAGCATCGCTTCGCCCGGACAGGCCGGAATAGACGCAATCGCCCCGGCGAGGATGTCGTTCAGGCGACGCGCCGCGCCCTCGACCCCGTATTCCTCGACGGCATTGGGGCGCTCGTGCACCGCATCCTGCCCCGCGGGTTTGCCCAGTTCTTCGGTGTCCAGCAGGACATCGCGCAAATCGTCGGCCACCTGATAGGCCTCACCGATGCGGGCGCCGAGTTCTGTCCACTCGTCCGCATCCTGCCCAGCCGCCAGCGCGCCCATGCGGGTCGCAGCGGTGAAGAGCGCGCCGGTCTTGGCCTGGTGATAGGCAATGAGATCGACGTTGCGCTCGCTCTCCCACGACTGGCCCGCGCAGATGCCATTGGGCGAGCCTGATGCCGTCGCCAACGCCACCATCAGGCCGGCGGCACGGGCGCAATCGTCCTGCGCCCGCAGGGCCAGCGTCTCGAACGCCGAGATAATCAGTGTGTCGCCAACAAGGACGGCAAGCGGCTCGCCAAACGCCTTGTGCACCGAGGGCTTGCCGCGGCGAAGATCGGCATCGTCGAAGCACGGCAGATCGTCATGCACCAACGAGGCGCAGTGGATGAGCTCCAGCGAGGTCGCCGCCGCATCCGCCAATCGGGGTTGATCGTCCCCGCAGGCATAGGCAACCGAGAGCGTCAGCAGAGGGCGCACCCGTGCACCGCCAGGCAAGACAGCATACTTGAGGGCAGCAGCCAGCTTCGGCGGCGCAGGGCGGCGGCACGCGCGGCGCAAGGCGCCTTCGACGGCGGTCTGTATCCGGGTCTGCATGGGCATTGGCGCCTCCCTGAGCCTCGGCAATGTACTCTTTGACTTACATTGCTTGTGTCAATTAAAGTGTACATGTTGGCGAGGGCTGTCAACCCGGTGAGAAAGGGGCTCGGAGTCATGCTGAAACGGACCTCCAGTGGCCGAACCGTTGTGATTGGCGCCGGGATCGGCGGACTGGCCGCAGCGCTGCGGCTCGCTCACGCGGGCCAGGACGTCGTGGTGCTGGAACGGGCCGCCGAGCCAGGCGGAAAGCTGCGGACCATGGATACCGTCGCAGGGCCGGTCGATGCTGGGCCGACGGTCTTCACGATGCGGCCGCTCTTCGAGCAGCTCTTCGCCGATGTCGGTGAACGCCTGGATGATCACCTGAACACTGTGGCCGAGACGGTGCTGGCCCGGCACTGGTGGCCCGATGGCAGCCAACTGGACCTGCATGCCGATCACGGCCGCAGCGTCGAGGCGATCCGGGACTTCGCGGGCGACCGCTCGGCGCGGGAGTTTGAGCGCTTTTGCGCCGATGCACGGCGGCTGTTCGAGGCGTTTGACGGGCCGATCATGCGGTCGGCCAACCCCTCGCTGGCCACAGTCACCGGGGTTGTCATGTCGAACCCTCGGCTGATGATGCAGATGACACCGCCCCGCACCCTTTGGCGAACGCTCGAGCGGCGGTTCTCGGATCCTCGGCTTGTGCAGCTCTTCGCCAGATACGCGACCTATGTCGGCGGATCACCGTTCGCGAGCCCGGCGATTCTGGGCCTGATCTGGCATGCGGAGGCTTCAGGCGTCTGGCAGATCGAGGGGGGGATGCACCAGCTTGCCAAAGTGCTGGAGCGCCTCGCCATCAAACGGGGGGCAAGGTTCGAATACGGCGCGCATGTATCGCGCATCGAACCCCACGGGGATCAGCCGCTGCGGGTCCACCTGGCAACAGGCGACGAGATCGTGGCCGATTCGGTCGTCTTCAACGGGGACCCGGCAGCGCTTGCCCAGGGCAAGCTCGGGTCCAAGGTGGCCAGGAACACGCCGGCTGCCGGCGTCTCACCGCGGGCGTTGTCAGCCTATGTCTGGAGCTTTGCGGCAGAGCCCGAGGGCGTGGGGCTTGCGCACCACAACATCTTCTTCAACCACCACTACCGCCGAGAATTCACCGCCATCGACGCCGGACGCATGCCCGAGGACGCCACCCTCTACGTCTGCGCGCAAGACCGTGGAGCCGGACGGCAGCCGACGGGCCCCGAACGCTTCGAGATCATCATGAACGGCCCGGCCCGCAGCGATGCCCGCCCAGACGACCCCGAGGAGAAAGAGATATGCCGCCTTCTGACATTCCGGACGCTGGCCCGCGCGGGGCTTCGTTTCTCTCCGCCGCCGGGGCCCGAGTCGCTGACAACCCCGGCAGGGTTCGCGGCCCTCTTCCCCGGATCGGACGGTTCCCTCTACGGGCGCAGCCCACATGGGATGATGGCGAGCTTCCAGCGCCCGACGGTGCGTACGCGGATCCCCGGTCTCTATCTGGCGGGGGGCGGGGTGCACCCGGGTCCGGGTCTGCCGATGGCGATGTCCTCCGGCCGGCACGCGGCCGAGGCGATTCTGACGGACCTTGCTTCGACCTCGCCGTCCCGCCTGACGGCTACGCGTGGTGGTACATTGACGGGCTCTCTGACGACGGGAAGCGCGGCGTCTCGGTCATTGCCTTCATAGGCTCGGTCTTCTCGCCCTGGTATCGCTGGTACGGGCGGCGTCGCCCGCACAATCATGTGTGCATCAACGTCGCGCTATACGGGCCGGGTGGGCGGTTCACGATGACCGAACGCGGCGAGGGGTCCCTGACGCAGACGCCCACGCGCTTTCAGGTCGGACCGTCCTCGCTCGAGTGGAAGAACGGCGAGCTGATCATCGACGTGGATGAGGTCTCGAACCCGATCATCAGCCGCATCAAGGGCCAGATCCGGGTCAAGCCGGCTGCCATGACGAATGTCGAGCTGCCGCTGAAACCGGATGGCACCCATGTCTGGAGGCCCTTTGCGCCGACGGCACGGATCGAGGTGGATCTGAACCGCGGCTGGGAGTGGACGGGCCACGGGTACTTCGACGGCAACTTCGGGACACGGGCACTGGAGGACGACTTCAGCTACTGGACCTGGGCCAGATATCCGGTCGAAGGCGGCACCGCCGCCTACTACGATGCGGTACGCCGGGACGGGACGGAACTCGCGGTCGGTTTGAGGTTCGGCGACGACGGATCGGCCAGGATCGTCGAGGACGCACCGCCCCGAACACGGTTTTCCCGCAACTACTGGCTGGTCAAGCGCGAGACGCGGGCCGATCCGGGCTTTCGCCCCCGCGAGGTCGTCCCGATGCTGCACGCACCGTTCTATGCCCGCGCGGCGGTGCGTACCCAGATTGATGGGCAGGAGACGGTCGGCGTGCACGAGGCGTTGGATCTGAACCGCTTCGCGTCGCCCCTGCTGAAGCCGATGCTGGCGGTACGTGTCCCGCGCGTGCCCGATTGGGCAGCGTTCGGCCGGCCAACCGCCTGACCCGGCTGGACAGCGCCTGGGTGGGCACTGTGCGCCCCCTGCCCCAGTACAGGGTGTCAAGCAGGCGCAGCTGTGACCCGGGAGAGGTTCAGATCGGTCAGAGCACCCACTCGGGCAACCGATCTCGGGGCGTTCGTGCTTTTCAGGTTCGGCGCCTCCGCTAGGGATTGAGCCGCTGCACTGTCCAGGCGTCGGTGTCAGGTGTCATCCGCGTCCAGCGGAAGCGGTCGTGGAGGCGGAAGTCACCGTCGGCCCAGAACTCGATCTCGGTGGGTCTGATGCGAAAGCCCCCCCAGTGCGGCGGGCGCGGCGGCTTCACAGGATGCTTGGCCGCGAGCTTTGCAACCTCGGCCATAAGAGCACGCCGTGACGCCAGAGGCCGCGATTGCTTGGAGGCCCAGGCGCCAATCCGGCTCTGATAGGCGCGGCTCTGATAGTAGGCGTCAGCCTGACGGGCCGACACCCGCTCGACCGGCCCGCGCAGCCGGACCTGGCGGTTCAGCGATTTCCAGTGGAGCACCATGGCGGCCTTCATCTGACCTTCCAACTCCCGGCCCTTCGCGCTCTCGAAATTCGTGTAGAAGACAAATCCACCCTTGGTCTGACTGTCCTCGATCTCCTTGAGGAGCACCATCCGCACATTGGGCAGGCCCTGCTTGTCCACCGTTGCCAGCGCCACCGCATTGGCATCCTGCGGCTCGGATTTTTTCGCCGCTTCAAGCCATTCACCGGCGAGCGCATAGGCATCTTCGCCTGCGAAGATCCCCGACCTGCGCACCGCTTCCGAGATTGTCGCCATCCTGTCCACTCCCAACCGTCCGGGTAACGCACGCTGGCGCCGCGACCGGCGCACTGGCTTGCCTGACCCCCTAATTTAACCTAAACGCCCCGGTGGCAAGAGCAAAAGGCAGCCCGGAGGGCGCACCATGACACCAGGACTGATGGCAGGCAAACGCGGGCTCATCATGGGCGTCGCAAATGACAAGTCCATCGCCTGGGGAATCGCCAAGGCGTGTCACGACCAGGGTGCCGAACTGGGGTTCACGTATCAGGGCGATGCGCTGAAGAAGCGGGTCGCGCCACTGGCCGAGTCGGTCGGCTCGGATATGGTGTTGCCCTGCGACGTGACGGACGCCAGCAGCATTGATGCCGTCTTTGCGGACGTCGAGGCACGCTGGGGCCAGCTGGACTTCCTGCTCCACGCGATCGCCTATGCCGACAAGGCGGAGCTCAAGGGGCGTTACGTGGATACGAGCGCCGAGAACTTCGCGATGTCCCTCAACATCAGCTGCTACTCCTTCACGGCGGTGGCCCAGCGGGCCGAGAAGCTGATGACCGAGGGCGGGTCGATGCTGACACTGACCTACTACGGCGCCGAGAAGGTCATGCCGCACTACAACGTCATGGGCGTCGCGAAGGCTGCACTGGAGACGAGCGTGCGCTACATGGCGATGGATCTGGGACCCAAGAACATCCGCGTGAACGCGCTGTCGGCGGGGCCGATCAAGACACTCGCCGCTTCGGGAATCGGTGATTTCCGCTACATTCTGAAGTGGAACGAACTGAACGCGCCGCTCCGCCGCAACGTGAGCCAGGACGATATCGGCAAGTCAGGGCTCTACCTGCTGTCGGATCTGTCGAGCGGTGTGA
Source organism: Pseudomonadota bacterium (assembly GCA_039033215.1). Lineage (GTDB taxonomy): Bacteria > Pseudomonadota > Alphaproteobacteria > Rhodobacterales > Rhodobacteraceae > Thermohalobaculum. Next base: position 8,611 of record JBCCDA010000015.1, read on the forward strand.
CGGGTGAATGCCACCATGTCGACTGCGGCTACCACGTTGTGGGCATGAAGGCCGAGGACGCGCCGGACATCGACGTCTCGCGCGGCTGATCGCCCCAAAAGCGTTCAATCCGTCCAGTTTTCGTCAGAAATTCGCTCTCTTCGTTTGCACTCGGCAAAATGCGGTCCAATAAGGGGGCAGCTGATGTGCTGTGATGCAGCCTGCGGAGGACCAGAGACATGACACTGACGTTTAGAACCAGATTTGCAGCACTTGGCCTGCTCGTTGCCAGCGCCGCCTGCACCTCGACCGTTCGAGATCAGGGCATCGACAGCGGCCCGCTTGAAGCGATGGCGGCCAGCGTCTGGACCGATCCTGACGGGTGTAAGCACTGGGTTATCGACGATGGTATCGAGGGATACATGAGCCCGGTGCTCAACCTCGACGGCACACCCGATTGTTCGTGAGGGGGGCCGCGATGACCCGCCTTGCACCCGCACTCGCCCTTGTCGCTGCGACGCTCGGAGGGCCCGCTGCGGCGCAATTGCCCGGCGACCTGAGCAATCTGGCACCGCAACTCTGGACAGACCCCAATGGCTGTCAGCACTGGTTCATGGATGACGGGGTCGAGGGATACTTGTCCCCGCGGCTGAACCGGGATGGCACGCCGGTCTGTCCCGGCGTCACCGCGGCGAGCTACCCCCGCGCGCAGGATAACCTGCCGAGCTACACGATCACAGCTGCCCTCTGGACCGACAGGCTGGGCTGCCAGCACTGGGTGGCGGATAGGGGCATCGCCGGATTTCTGAGCGCACGGCTGGATTCTGAGGGTCGGCCGGTCTGCCCCGGCAAACAGTCTCAGACGATCACGCTCGACGCTGACGCACTGTTCGATACGGACAAGTCAGACCTGCGCCCGGAAGCGATCGCGCAGCTGAACGAGTTTGGCCAGAAGATGCAGCGACTTGGCAAGTCACGTGTCCGGATCGAAGGTCACACCGACAGCCGGGGCACCGAGACGTACAACCAAGCGCTGTCCGAACGCCGGGCCGCTTCGGTCGCGGCGTACCTGGAGCAGAACTTCAACATCACCGCCGATACTCGCGGTTTCGGTGAAAACTCCCCAGTCGCCACGAACGATACCGCCGCCGGACGCCAGGCGAACCGCCGGGTGGACATCACCCTGCTGGACTGACGCAGCACTTCGGCCGACTGCCGGCGGGTGATCCATCCGCCAGCTGATTGACAGCCTCCGGTCTCTGGGCCACCTCCCGGTGCGGTAGACGGGAGGCACGATCATGGACATGACGAACCAGACGACGGGCGCTGAGGCAATGGTTCGCTTGCTGGAGGGCCACGGCGTCCGTCACATCTTCGGCCTCTGCGGCGATACCTCCCTTCCATTCTACGACGCACTGGCGCGGCTGGACCACGGGATGACCCACATCCTGACCCGCGACGAACGTCATGCCGCTTACATGGCGGATGCCTATGCCCGCCTGACCGGACGGGTGGGGATCTGCGAGGGGCCCTCGGGCGGGGGGGCGACGTATATCGCCCCGGGACTGGTCGAGGCGAACGAAAGCTCCGTGCCGATCCTGGCCATCACGTCGGATGTCGCCACGACCTCGGCCGGTCGCTACCCGCTGACCGAACTGGATCAGAAGGCGCTGTTCGAGCCGCTGACCAAGTGGAACGCAGTTTTGGACAGTGCACCCGCCCTGCCCCGCACCGTGCGCCGCGCGTTCCGCGAGATGACCACGGGGCGTCCCGGATCTGCGCATCTGGCGCTGCCCTTCGACGTCCAGAAGGCCGCCGTGCCGGAAGAGGAGATCTGGACTGCGCCGGAGTTTGGCCTCTTCCCTGCCAACCCCGGCATGATGTCGGACCGCGAGGCTGACGTCGCCGCATTTGCAGCGCAACTCCTGGCTGCCCGATCCCCGGTCATCGTCTGCGGCGGCGGCGTGGTGCTGTCGGGGGCAATGGCGGTCCTGAAAGAGATCGCGGAGAAGCTGGACCTGCCGATCGCGACCACGGTCTCTGGCCAGGGCGCAATCGCCGAGACGCATCCGAACGCCGTGGGGGTCGTAGGCTCCAACGGCGGGCGCGACGGTACCCGGGCCGTGGTGGACGGCTCGGACCTCGTGCTCTTCATCGGCTGCCGAGCGGGGTCCGTGACGACCGAGCGTTGGCGCTCGCCGCCGCCGTCGGCCACGATCCTGCACATTGATTGCGACCCCGGCGTCATCGGCGCCAGCTACCAGACGCCGCACTACCTGTTGGGCGATGTACGCTGCTGCCTCGAGGAGCTGCTGCCTCACCTGGAGAGCAGCGCAAAGACGTTTGACGGGGCTGCCCGCGCCGCCGATGCCCGCAACGCCAAGGAGGCGGGCTTCCAACCGCTGGCCCAAAGTCTGGACACGCCCATCAAGCCCGAGCGTGTGATCGACGCCCTGAACCGGCTGCTACCGCCAGACGCGGTCGTTTGCGCCGATCCGGGCACGCCCTGCCCGTACTTCTCCGCCTACTGGACGATCCGCCAGCCGGGACGGCACTTCATCACCAACCGCGCCCACGGGGCGCTGGGCTATGCCCTGGGTGCCTCGATCGGCGCCGCCGTCGCACGGCCCGGGGCGAAGGTGGTGTGCGCCATGGGCGACGGCAGCTTCGGGATGTCGGTCGGTGAGTTCGAGACCATCACGCGCTACAATCTGCCGATCACGACCATCGTCTTCTCAAACTCGGTCTACGGTTGGATCAAGGCGGGCCAGAAGTCCGGCTTCGGCGCGCGCTACTACTCGGTCGATTTCAATCGCACCGACCATGCGGCGGTAGCTGCTGCATTCGGCGTCAGGTCTTGGCGGGTCGAAGATCCCCGCGAGTTGGACGCAGCGCTGACCGCTGCGCTGGCGCATGACGGCCCGACACTGGTCGATATCATCGCGCAACCCCTGCAGGAGGCCGAGGCGCCGGTCAGCGAATGGGTGGCATAAGGACCGACCGGTGGCGTTGGAGGAGATCTTCGACACGCCGCTCCGCGCCGCCGCCCTGGGCATGCTGCTGGTGGCCGCTGTCGTGCTGATCCGCGGGCTGATCACCGGTCGACGCCACCGCGACGATGTTCTGGTGCTGGCGGGCCTTGCACTCGGCCTCGTTCTGCTGTCGGAATGGAGTTCATGACCAAGCTCTCCATCGGGATCGTCGGAGCCGGGATCGTAGGCGTCTCCACCGCAGAGTGGCTGCGCCGCGATGGCCATGACGTGACGCTCTTCGACAGGTTGGAGCCGGGCGGCTCGGGCCAGACCTCGTATGGTAACGCAGGCGTCTTCGCCGGATGCGCCGTGGTGCCGGTGCCGGTACCCGGACTTCTGAAGAAGGCGCCGGGCATGCTGTTCTCGTCGGACGGGCCCCTTCACATGAAGTGGGGCTACGTGCCCCGCCTGCTCCCCTGGCTCATCCCCTTTCTGCGGCGCGCGACCCGTGCGGATGTCGAAGCGACGGCCCGGGGGCTGACTGACATCATTGGCGATACCGCGGACCAGCATATGGCGCTGGCAGGTGGGACACCCGCCGAACGGTTCATCGAGCGCGGGCCCTACACCTTCCTCTACCGCACCCGAGCGGCGATGGAGAGCGACAAGCTCGGCAATGAAATCCGCGCCGCCCACGGCCACGTACCCGAGATCTGGGATCGCGCGCGGCTGGAAGACGAAGCCCCGGGCCTCGGACCGGGCTATCAGATCGCGGCCGCCTATCCGAACAACGGCTGGGTCACGAGCCCCGGCAGCTATGTCGCGGCGCTCTACCAGCATTTCCGGGCCGAGGGCGGGGCTTTCCGGCAGGGCGAGGTCGACGACATCCGCCCGGTGGAAGACGGCTGCGAGATCGTGACCAGTGGTGACACACACCGCTTCGACCGTATCGTCCTGGCGGGCGGCGCATGGTCGGCAAAGCTGGCCAAACGGCTGGGACATGATCCGGGGCTGGAGAGCGAACGCGGTTACCACGTGGTCTTTGAAGGCGCGAACCGAAAGCCGTCCTGCCCGCTGATGGTTGGCGATGCGAAGTTCGTGATGACGCCGATGGAGGCCGGTCTGCGCTGCGCCGGACAAGTCGAGTTCGGCGGGCTCGACGCCGCCCCGTCCGAGGCACCGTTCAAACTGGTCCATCGGCGTATCGGTCAGCTCTTCCCGGACCTGACCTACGAGAATGAGAGCCGTTGGATGGGTCATCGCCCCTCCACCGTGGACAGCCTGCCGTTCATCGGCCCCAGCCCCAAGGCGCCGCATATCCACTTCGCCTTCGGGGCGCAGCATATTGGCCTGACATCGGGGCCGAAGACAGGGCGTCTGATCGCCGACATGATCGGCGGGCGCACACCGAATATCGACCTCACACCCTTCGCGGTGGGACGCTTCGATCAGGGGCGCGGCCCGGCCCGTCCGTGATCCTGAGCCCGCTTGTCTGGCTGGGCACCCGGGCCCAATGGGTGCTCGCTGTAGGCGTGGTCAGCGCGCTTGTCATCCCCGGTCCAGGGCAGCTGCTGGAGGGGACGATCCCGTTCTGGGTGACACTGCTCTTCGCTCTCTCGATGATGCGGATCGACCTCGTGGCCGTTGCCCGGCGGGCCATCGGACCAAGGCGCCTGGCGCGGAACGCGGCGATCTGCGGCGCGATGATGCTGGCGAGCCCGGTGCTTGTCTGGTGGCTCGCGACGACGGCGGGCCTACCGGACAATCATGTGAGCTCGCTGGTCTACACCTTTGCCGCGCCACCGCTTGGGTCCGCAGCCGCCTTCTGCCTGATCCTGGGGTTCGAGGCCGCCGTGGCGATCGAGCTCACGGTACTGGGCTCGTTGGCGTCCCCGATCACGATGCCGCTTGTCTCGCGCGCACTTCTTGGCGACGCCGTACCGATCGACACCGACGAAATGGCCGGGCGGCTTGCGCTTGTGATCGGCATCGGCTCGGCCGGTGCCCTGGGCGCGCGACTGCTGATGGGCGCGGGCCGGATCCAACGGCACGGAACAAGTTTCGACGGTCTATCGGCACTCATCCTCGTCGTGTTTCTCTTTCCGCTCTTCGAAGGCCTCCCAGGAGTGATCGCATCCGCGCCCACGGTCGCCTTTGGGGTCCTGGCCCTTTGCATTGCCTCGAACCTCGGCGTGCAAATCGCCCTTCTTCCCTTGACCCGCCGGATCGCCGGGGTCCCCATAGGCGGAGCGATGGCACTGGTCGCCGGCAACCGCAACGCCGCCCTCGCGCTGTCTTCGGTCCCGGGCGATCCCATGTTCGCGCTCTTTGTCGCGCTGTACCAGTTCCCGATGTACTTCACGCCACTTGTGATGCGCAGGATTGCCGGGTCGTAAATATCCTTCGCTCTGGAAAGAGGTCAGTTACCCTTTCGCGCTAGCGTCTGCGCCAATTGCGGTGAAAGGGCTCTACCAATGCGGCTCACAACGGAACAGGACAACGGGATCGACGTGCTGAGCGTCGACGCCCCGCGCATCGACTCTGCTTGCGCTGAGGCACTGCGCGATGCGGCACGGGCCGAGATGGCCCATGGGGATCTGTGGCTCATCGATCTCTCCAAAGTGGATTTCATGGACAGCTCTGGCATCGGAACAATGGTGGGGCTTTTGAAGTGGATGGGGCACGATCGGCGAATGGAGCTGTGTGGCCTGAACCCACCGGTGCTGCAGGTCTTCAAGCTGACACGCCTCGACACTGTGTTCACGATCCATGCTGACGTGGCAGCGGGTCACGCCGCACATCATCATGGTGTTGCGAAGGCCGGCAGGTAGAGGCAGAGACATGTCATCAGAGAACCCCGAACGGGTTGGAAGTGCCCAGTTTTCTGTCGAGAGCTCGTTCCAGAGTGTTGCTGACCTCGCAGAAGAAGTTGGCGACTTTTGCGGCTCGGTTGTCGGCGAAGCTGTGGAGCAGGTAGTCGAACTCCGTCTCTGCGTTGCGGAGGCGCTCAACAACATCGTCGAGCACGCGTACAAGGGGGTGGAGGGCAAGCCGATCTACGCCAAGATCGACGTGCTCAGCGATCGGTTGGAAGTCGTGCTGATCGACGAAGGCATGCCGCTGCCCGGCTACACCGTCCCCGAGACGGAAGTCGACTTTGACCCGACTGATCTTGAAAACCTACCTGAAGGTGGCTTCGGGTGGATGCTGATCCGTGAGCAGATGGACAAGGTTGATTACGAACGGCGCGATGGCTGCAACGTTCTGACCCTTGCACGACACTACGGCAGCTGAGCGCATGGTTTTCCAACCCTCCATCAAGCCACCCTTGGCGGATGGCAACGCCAGTTCCCTGAACGAGGCAGTGCGCCGCTTGCGGGTGTTGGTGGTCGACGACTCGGCGGCACAACGGCGAATGCTGGGACTGCTGCTGAGAAAATGGAACTTCGACGTGACCGAGGCCGAGGATGGCGCGGCCGCACTCTTGCTCTGCGAAACACAGCCGTTCGACATGATCATCAGTGACTGGATGATGCCGAACATGTCCGGGTTGGAGCTCTGCAAGGAAATCCGGGCCCGGTTCACGGACAGCTACATATACTTCATCCTGCTGACTTCACGATCAGAGAAGAGCGCACTCACCGAAGGTCTTGAGGCCGGCGCGGACGATTTTCTGACCAAACCGACCGACGCCGGTGAAATGCAGGCGCGACTTCATGCAGGCGAGCGTCTGCTGATGATGCAGGACGATCTGATCGATAAGAATCGGCGGATCAGCGAGGCCTTTGACGAGTTGCAGGAGCTCTACCAGTCGATAGATCGCGATTTGCGGGCTGCGGCCAGGATGCAAAAGACCCTGATCCCGCAGCGACTGGCAAAATGTGGTCGCGTCCCCTGCGGTGTCGCGTATCGACCTGCCGGGCACGTTGGCGGAGATTTGCTCGGATACTTCAAGATTTCGGATGAGCGGATCTGCGCCTACTCCATCGATGTCTCTGGGCACGGCGTCTCTTCTGCCCTGCTCACAGCACGTCTTTCGAACTTCTTTAATCCTACCCAACTGATGGAGAATATCGCCGTCACGTCCGACGACGACAACTGCTTTCACGCTCGCGATCCTGCCATAATCGTAACCGAACTGAATGATCGAATGCAGGACGAAGCAGACAACGATCAGTACTTTACGATGCTCTTTGCCGATCTGAACCTCACTTCAGGTTTAGTGAGGTATTGTCAGGCGGCCCATCCGAGCCCGGCAATCATCCGCGCCACCGGCCAGATCGAATTCATTGGCGATGGCGGACCACCCGTCGGCCTGATGCCAGGGATGAGCTATGACACGCAAGTCGCGCATCTTGCCCCGGGCGACAGGCTCATGCTTTTCTCCGATGGAATCATCGAGTGTGAGAACCCCGCTGGAGAGTTGTTGGACAACGAAGGCCTTGAGCGCATCCTGACGCGTCATTGGGGCATGTCTGAGCGAGAAGTGTTGGATCAAGTGCTACTGGAAATGGCGGCATTCCGGGGCAACGACGACTTCGACGACGACGTATCCGCACTGCTTCTCACGATGCCGTTTTAACTTGCCGACGCTACGCAACGTGTTGCGAAGCGTCCGCCTCAAAGTAGTCTGCCACATCCTGAAAGGCACCGCGCAGCTTCCCATAAGCCTCGGCATCGAATGGATCGTCGCTATTCTCGAGGACTTCGCATTGATCTGCGAATACGGCCGCGCCGATGTTTCGACCACATCCCTTGAGAAAGTGGAACTGGTCCGACAACTCTCTTGCGGGTTGGCCGGAGGCCAGAGCCTCCAGGCCATTGATCGCTTCCCACGTCTCATCGAGAAAAACCGCGATCAGCTCGGGCACTTCCTCGGCGCCAAAGTCCTCTGCAAGTTCCTGCAAGCGTGCTTCATCAATCATGAAGTGTCCCTCCGCTAGACTCGGAGATACGCATAGCTGACCTCGATTGCAGAATTACTAATTCAACCGACTTCGACAAATGACAGCGTATCGCCTGGCTTCACTCCGATCACATCTGTCGCGAGACCGGTCGCCGCGATTGGTTTGCTGTTCTCTGCATCCGCCAGAACATTGTCGCCCGGGCGCCGAACGACGTAACGAACGGGTACATCCGTCTCGACGACCGCAACCCGAGCCTCCTCGGGGACGGTACCGGTCACCGCCGGAGTTCCGCTGACCAGCACTTGCTCGAACCCCAGTTCGGGTTCGTTCACAACTGGAATGTTCTGGTACCGCAGATCGGTGACTGCGCCGTCGTGCCACCAAATTTTCACCGTGCCAGCCATGGGGTGGCCTCCGTCACAAAAGCGCCCTCGGGGCGCGGGTTTCTGGACGTGCAGCGGCACCGTGCCCGTTTCATGCACCCGGCGGTCGTGGCGTGAGGCGAAGACCCTGTATCCGGACCGGGCTTCAGCAAGCTCGCCCAGATGCCGGGCGGAACGATGTCCGCCACACAGGAACTCCAGCATATACCGTTCGGTGGTTACCAGATTGTTAAGGGAGAGGGTTGCCGACGCTGGACGCAGCCATGCGATTTACCTAGTCCTTTCGGATGGTCTCAGGAGGTCTCATGGATCCAACACCTTTCCGTCTGGGCGTCGACATCGGCGGTACATTCACAGATCTCGTTCTCGAGGGACCGGCTGTCGTCAGATCGCTCAAGGTACTGACAACACCGCAAGCCCCGGAGGAAGCAATCCTCGACGGCATTTCGCAGATCTGTTCCGCAGCGGGCGTCTTGCCCTCTTCCATCGGGCGCATCATTCACGGCACGACCTTGGCCACCAATGCGCTCATCGAGCGCCGCGGCGCAAAGACCGCACTGGTCACGACCAAAGGGTTCCGAGATGTCATCGAGATGCGGACGGAGTCCCGTTTCGAACAGTACGATCTCAACCTTCGCCTCCCCGAGGCGCTGATCCCGCGGGACGACCGTCATGTCCTCGACGAACGCATCGGAGCGCAGGGCCAGGTGCTGCGGCCGCTCGACCGCGCCGAAGTCGAACGGTTGGCCGATGACCTGACCGAGTACGACTCGATCGCGATCGGTCTCATGCATGCCTACGCGAACCCGACCCATGAGCGCCTGGTCGCGGAGGTGATACGCGAACACCTCCCAAACGTCTCACTATCGCTGTCGTCGGAGGTCTCGCCCCAGATGCGGGAGTACGAGCGCTTCAACACGGTCTGCGCCAACGCCTACGTCAAGCCGGTCATGCACACCTACCTCGGCCGCCTTGTCGAACGGCTGACAGAGATGGGGATAACCGCGCCGGTTTATCTCATGCATTCGGGCGGCGGGATCATCGGCATCGAGAGCGCGGCCGAACTGCCGGTTCGCCTGGTCGAGTCAGGCCCCGCCGGCGGGGCGATCTTCGCCGCACATATTGCGGCATCCCATGGCCTTGACCGGGTGCTGTCGTTCGACATGGGGGGCACGACAGCGAAGATCTGCCTGATCAAGGATACCACACCCAAGACGAGCCGCGTCTTCGAGGTCGCGCGGTCGTACCGGTTCAAGAAGGGCTCGGGCATGCCGATCTCCATCCCGGTGATCGACATGGTCGAAATCGGCGCGGGCGGGGGGTCGCTCGCGTCGGTCGACGTAATGCGCCAGGTACGCGTCGGACCAGAGAGCGCCGGATCGGAGCCCGGCCCCGCCTGCTACGGACGGGGCGGAGCGCGGCCGGCGGTCACCGACGCCGATCTTGCCCTGGGCAAACTGGATCCGGACGCTTTTGCGGGCGGCAGCTTCTCGCTGTCGGCCTCGGCCTCGGACGATGCCCTTGATGCGCATATCGGGGGCGCACTGGGCATGGATGCCCTGACGGCAGCCTATGCGGTATCGGAAGTCGTCGACGAGACCATGGCGAATGCCGCACGTGCCCACGCGGTGGAGAACGGCGAAGATCTCGGCGCCTACACGATGATCGCCTTTGGCGGCGCGGCGCCTCTCCATGCCGGACGGCTCGCCGAGAAACTGGGGGTCTCACGGTTTCTGGTGCCACCGGGGGCGGGCGTTGGCTCGGCGATCGGGTTCCTCAGGGCGCCATTCTCGTTTGAGGCGACGCGATCCTCCTATGTCCGCTTGTCGGAGTTCTCCTCGAACTTTATCGCCAACATACTGGATGAGCTGAAAAAAGAAGCCTCCGACTTCGTGCGCGACTGTGAGCCTGATGCCGAGCTCTCGTTCGAAGTCAGGGGCTATTTCCGGTACGTGGGCCAAGGCTGGGAGATTCCGGTCGACCTGCCTGAGACACCCGACCACGACACCTACAAGGCAGCCTTCGAGCAGGCGTATCAGACGCTCTTTGGCCGAACGGTGCATGGTCTGGACGTCGAGATCACCTCATGGTCCGTCCGCTGTGCGACCCCTGTCCCGCCCGCCGAACCTGTGGCGCTTGGCACGGCCAACGGGACCGCCGTGTCCTCCGCTACCCGACAGCTGTTCGACCCCGCAAGCGGCACAAGGCAGTCTGCGGCGGTTGTCGAGCGCGAAGATTTCCTGACCGGCCAGTCGCTCAGCGGCCCCGCCGTAATCACCGAGCGGGAGACGACGGTCATCGTGCCGCACGGCTTCAGCGCGGCCATGCGGCCGGACGGCTGCATCGACATCTCGAAGGAGGCCCGAACATGAGCCACACCGATATTGCCAAACAGGTCATGTGGAACCGCCTGATCGCGGTGGTCGAGGAGCAAGCGCTGGCGCTGGTCCGCACCGCGTTCTCAACCTCGGTACGCGAGGCGGGCGATCTGTCTGCGGGCGTCTACGATCTTGAGGGCCACATGCTGGCCCAAGCCGTCACGGGCACCCCCGGTCACGTCAATGCCATGGCGGAATCGGTCAAGCATTTCATGCGGGAGATCGGTACCGACAAGATGGTCGAGGGCGACGTCTATATCACCAACGATCCCTGGATGGGGACAGGCCATCTCCATGACATCACGGTCGTAACCCCCTCATTCTACGAGGGAAATCATGTCGGTTACTTTGCCTGCACGGCGCATGTCGTCGACGTCGGCGGACGCGGCTTCGGTGCTGATGGCGAAAGCGTCTTCGAGGAAGGCCTTCGTATCCCGATCATGCACTTCGCGCGCGCCGGAGAGGTCAATGGCGATCTCGTTCGCATGGTGCGCGCCAATGTGAGGGAGACCGATCAGGTGGTCGGTGACATCTATGCGCTTGCTGCCTGCAACGAGACCGGGATCAGACGCCTCAACGACATGCTGGACGAATTCGCGTTGCCTGATCTTGTTGAAATCGCTGAGTTTATCCTGGACAACTCGCGGCGCGCGACCATCGAGAAGATCGCGGCCCTACCAAGGGGGTCGACCCACAATACGATGACAATCGACGGCTATGATGAGCCGATCACGCTGGCTGTCCGGCTCGATGTCAACGAGGACCACGTAGTTGCCGACTTCGCCGGGACATCACCGATCTCCCGCAAGGGTATCAACGTGCCTCATGTCTATACCCAGGCCTATGCGTGCTATGGACTCAAATGCGCGATCGCGCCCGAAATACCCAACAATGCCGCCAGCTTGGCGCCATTTCGGATCACCGCACCAAAGGACTCAATCCTGAACGCCGAAGATCCGGCCCCGGTCGCGCTTCGCCATATCCTGGGTCACATGATCCCCGACACGGTTCTGGGAGCGCTGCACCAGATCCTGCCCGATTTCGTGCCTGCCGAAGGATGCGGGGCGCTCTGCAACTTCCAGCTCTATTTCCGGCCGCGCCGTGACGGCAACCATGATCCCGCTGCGCGCCATGCAGCTGTTCTGATGTTCAACTGCGGCGGCTCCGGCGCGCGTCCCACTTTGGACGGGATGTCAGCGACCGCGTTTCCGTCGGGCGTGATGACGATGCCGGTCGAGGCGACCGAGCACACCGGCCCGATTGTCATTTGGCGAAAAGAGCTTAGGCCGGATTCTGGAGGTGCGGGAACCTTCCGCGGCGGGCTTGGGCAGCACATGGAGATCGGCGCCAGTCCTGGCTATGAGTTCGACTTCTCGGCAATGTTCGACCGCGTCGACCACCCGGCGCGCGGACGAGAGGGCGGCCTCGAAGGAGGCCGCACGGCATTTCGTCTGGACGACGGTACGGTGATGCGCGGCAAGGGAAAGCAGGCCATTCCGCCCGACCGAGTGGCCGTGCTGGAGTTGCCCGGCGGCGCGGGGTACGGGCCGCCCTCTGGCCGCGACCCTGAGCTGATCCGCCGCGACTTGAGGCGGGGCTACATAACGCCTGACGCGGCGCGACGTGACTATGGGTTCGAAGGATAGACCATGAGCAGCACTCCGAACCAAACCAGCTACGATTTGGTCATCGTGGGTGGCGCGATGATGGGCTCGTCGACCGCCTGGTGGACCAGCCAAAACCCTGATTTCACTGGGACAATCCTGGTGATCGAGCGTGACCCGACTTACGAGTTCGCGTCGACCAGTCATACAAACTCCTGCATCCGCCAACAGTTCTCAAACGAGATCAATATCCGAATGAGCCAGTTCGGCGTGGAGTTCATCAAGGGATTCAAGGACTTCATGAAAGATCCCGAGGCACCGGAGATCGCGCTGCATGACTACGGCTACATGTACATGGCAGGCGACGAAACGCTCGCTGAGGTTCTCCGCGAATGCCAGGAGATCCAGTCTGATCTGGGTGCGGGAACACGGATCATGACACCAGATGAAGTGGCGTCAGAGTATCCGTTCTACAACATGGATGGTGTTGTCCTTTGTAGCCACAATCCACTGAACGAGGGATACTTCGACGGCGGCACGATCTTCGACTGGTACCGCCGAAAAGCACGGGCGAACGGGGTCGAATACCTTCAGAACGAGGTCGTCTCGATGGATCGCGACGGCGACCGAATCTCGGCTATCCACCTGAAATCAGGAGAGAAAGTCGGCTGTGGCAGAGTCGTCAATGCCTCTGGTCCTCGGGCTGCAGTCACCGCAAGAATGGCAGGCCTCGACATTCCCGTCGAACCGAGGCGCCGATACACCTTCATTTTCGATTGCGAGACACCACTTGGCCAAGACCTGCCGTTGACGATCGATCCCAGCGGTTGCCACATGCGCTCGGACGGGCGCTACTATCTCGCCGGATGCCCACCTATTGGCGATGATAAAGCCATGGATTTCAATGACTTCTCTTACGAAGACGATGTCTGGGAGGAGAAGCTCTGGCCGGTGCTGGCGAACCGGGTGCCCGCGTTCGAGCGGATCAAGGTGGTGAACTCGTGGGTTGGTCACTATGCATACAACACGCTCGACCAGAACGCTGTCATCGGGCCACATCCGGAGGTTTCTAACTTCCTGTTCCTGAATGGCTTTTCGGGTCACGGATTGCAGCAAAGTGCTGCGATGGGGCGCGGCATGAGCGAGCTGATCACCTATGGCGCGTACCGGTCGCTTGACCTCTCCGACCTCGGCTTTGAGCGCGTGATCGAGAACCGACCGTTCCTGGAAAAGGCGGTGATCTGAGGGCCTTGCCCTGGGATTCACCCCGTATTGCAGGCGTATGGCATCCGTATTGCACGCGTATTGCAGCTGTATGTACAGAGAGTCGACTTGAAGGCCCATGATCTGCCGATAGGCAGGGGCCGATCTGCCGGCAGGCAGGCACCGATCTACCAGTCGTTGCACCGATAGAGCACCAGCGCGCGCTTGCAACGGATGGCGGGGACGTTCGTGAACCTGTAAGCCTGATGAATGGACGCGCCACCAATTCTCAGCACAGCCTCGCGCCGACCAAGCGTCACCGCTCGTGCAAAGTAGCCGGGGGCATGCCGCCGCCCACGGCATTCCCCTCGGCGGGATCGTTCTGCTGATCGCAGGGCTTTCGGCGGCTGCGTTTTCGGGCGCGCTAATGAAACTCCTGACCGAGACGATGCCACCGCTCTTGATCGTCTGGTTCCGCTTTACCGGCTACTTCGTGTTGATGGTGCCGGTCGTTGCCCTCATGTCGCGCCAACCGTTCTGGTCAATCCCCCGCCCCGGGATGCAGATCCTCCGCGGGCTGACGATGATCGGCGCCACGGTCCTTTTTGTCTCGGGCGCCCGAACACTGGGCTTCGCGGACGCGGTCGCGATCCTCTACGCCTATCCGTTCTTGCTGACGCTCGCCGCCCCCTGGGTATTGGGCGAGAAGGTCAGCACCGCCGCCTGGGCAGGTGTGGCAGGGGGATTCCTCGGTGTCCTGGTCGTCGTCAGACCCAGCTTCGATGGTGTCGGGCTCGATGCAGTGCTGGTCTTCGGGTGCGCCTGCCTGGTCGCCATGCAGTTGGCGATCAACCGCAAGCTCGGCGAGGTCGCGGATCCGCTCGCGACCTCTTGCTACGGCGCGTTCGTCGCCATGTGCGTCACCACCCTTGCCTTGCCCTGGCTGTGGCAGCCTGTGACCACGCACGAACTGCTGATCCTGGGCTTGCTCGCGATCACTGGTGCCGTCAGCCAGACAGCAATGGTCATGGCGTTCATGCGCACGCCGGCCTCGGATCTTGCGCCGTTCACTTACTCCGAGATCGTGTCGGCGGTTGTCTTCGGCGTGCTGATCTTCGGGACATGGCCGGATATGTGGAGCTGGATCGGGATTGCGCTGATCGTCGCCGCCGGGATCGGTGTCGCGCGGGCCATGTCGCTGAAGACAACCGCACGCCGCACGCCGAAGGTCTGATCGGCCGGCAGATAGGCGCCGATCTGCCGGTAGGCAGAGGCCGATCTACCACCAGGTCAGGAGGCCCAACACTGCCGCCAGAACCAGCAGAAGTACCCAGGCACGCCACAACAGCCGGATCGTCTTGTCTATGTCGCGGGCGGAGAGCACCCGACGCCCCTCGGGGTGCAGGTAGGGATCGTCCACGGTCTCGTGCGGGTAGATCCGCGGTCCCCCAAGCGCGATCCCCAGCACCGCAGCTGTTGCGGCCTCGGGCCAACCCGCATTGGGCGAGCGGTGCAGCCCCGCGTCACGGATCATGACACGCAGCGCCCGCCAACTGGGACCTGCCAGGCAGAGGACCAACCCAGCCAGGCGCGCGGGCACCCAGTTGAGCACGTCGTCCAGGCGCGCTGCGGCCCAGCCGAATTCCCGGTAGCGCTCCGAGCGGTAGCCGATCATGGAGTCGGCCGTGTTCACCGCCTTGTAGACCACGATCCCGGGCAACCCTGCGACGGCAAACCAGAACGCGGGCACGATCACGCCGTCCGAGAAGTTCTCGGCGGCCGACTCGATGGCCGCCCGAGCGACGCCGCTTTCGTCCAGATGCTCGGGCGCGCGGCCGACGATCATGGACACCGCCCTGCGCCCCTCGGCAAGAGAGGCGTCGAGACCGCGGGCAACCGCGCGGACGTGGTCCACCAGAGAGCGGTGGGCGAGCAGGATGGCGCCGCCCAGGATCTCCAGCACCCAGCCATGCGACCAGACAGCGATCAGCGCGGGGATGGGAAGGACAAGGGCGAGCAGCAGGACGACCGCTGCGGCACCCTTGGCCCGGCGCCCGCGCCCCGCATTCAGCCGCCGCTCCAGCCAGCCGATCAGCCCGCCCATGGCAACTACGGGGTGGGAAACCCTGGACCAGAGCGCCCTGGGCTCGCCAAAGACGGCATCGAGGAGAAGGGCCACGGCCAGCATCATGGCGTCATGGATCAGACCCGCGCCATGGTCGTCAACCGCAAAGGGCGGTTGTCAGTCGCCGAGCCGTACGGCGTCGCGTTGGAAGACCTCTTCGGACGAGAACCCGACCCGGTCGAGCGCCAGATCGGCCCCCACGGTGATGATGGCCATCGCGATACAGGCCAGCAGAAACGCCTTCATCTTGGTCACTCCCCTTGTTGAGGTCCGCCGCGCGGCCCCGTGTTCTGGGCAAGGAACGCGATGAGGTCGGCCCGATCGGCCACCCCCGCGATCACCTGCATCGGCATCTTCGAGCCAGGCGTGTAGTGGTCCGGCCCCTCCTCAAAGAGCCGGTCGATCGTCTCGGCGTCCCACACGATATCGGATTGTGCAAGAGCGGGCGAGTAGCGGTAGCCCGCATATGTGCCAGCACGGCGCCCGAAGATGCCATATAGACTGGGCCCCGCGCGTCGCGCACCATCGGGTGTGAGCGTATGGCAGATGGAGCACTTGCGGGCGAACTGCCGCTCGCCGTTCGTCATCTCGGCGGGATCACGCAGGAAGGACCGTTCGCCCGTAGCCAGGATCTCGGCGACAGCCTCGTCGCTGGCGGCAACGGGCCAGAGCGCGGCGGCATCGTCAATCCCACCTGAGAGCACGCGCGCACCATCAGCCGTCCAGGCGAGCGCCCAGATGGGGCCACGGGTGGCGGCATGGAAATCACGCTCGATCGTCCAGGTGACGGCGTCGATGATCATGACATATCCCTCGCCGTCGCCGACCGCGAGGCGGGTGCCGTCGGGGTTGAGCGCAAGGGAAAGCACAGGCCTGCGATCGGCGGTGAGGTCCGCGATCTCGGTTTCAGTGTCGAGGTCGAGCACCCGAATCGCCCCGTCGAGCGCGCCGTAGGCGAGCCAGCCCAGACTCCTGTTGAGGACGACGTGGTTGACACCAAAGCCGTGGCTGACGAGCGGGCGCGACGTGCCCTCGGCAACATCCCAAACCCGGATCGTGCCGTCGTAGCTAGCAGAGTAGAGCCGCGCACCGTCGGCCGAGAACACCGTGTCGTTGACGTTGCTCTTGTGGCCCTTGAGCCAACGGACCGGCAGGGTCCCCTCCAGGTCCCAGAGCCCGATCCATCCGTCCCAACCGGCCGTCGCGGCCCAGCGGCCGTCTGGCGAAAGGTCGATGTCCAGGATCTTGCCCTTGTGACCCTCGAAGCGGCGAACGGGCGTGCCGGTGGACAGATCCCACAGGATCAACTCGAAGTCGTCTCCGGCAGACAGCACCTTACCGTCCCCGGTGAACGCAACTGCATTCACGGCGGCACGATGTCCTTCAAGCCAGGCTTGCCGGGTCCCCGTCTCAACATCCCAGAGGCCGATCGAATAGTCGAAGCTGGCGGTCAGGGCCTGGCTGCCGTCGGGGGAGACGGCGACACCCTTTATCGGACCACCGTGACCTTCGAGACGAGCGAAGCCATCATCGGCGGCCAGCGGAGCAGCCAGAAGTGCCACACAGAACGCCGTGGCTCGACCAATCTGCGCCCCGATCATGCTCCAGCCCATCGCCCGGCTCAGCCCGACAGCTGCGCCGCCAGCGCGAAGCCGAGGACAATGGTGAGTTTGTCGGCCATGAGCGCCAGCACGGCCCAGGTCAGCGTGTTTGCCGAAGGCGTACCGCTGGACAGCCTCGGGACCCCGGATGTTGCCCTGAGGGTCGTGTCAGTTGCCACACCCCGCATGTCACTCCGCCGGTGTTGCGGCGGCCTTGGGCGGCACGCGGCCACGCTCGGCTTCCTCGGCGACCCAGAGGCCGTGGTGCTCCTCGGCCCAGTTGCGGTCCACCTCGCCCGAGCCCATGGCATCGAAGGCCCCCTCCATGCCGACCGAGCCGATGTAGATGTGCGCAATCACGATCACGATCATCGCGAAGGCCACGATCGTGTGCCAGAGCTGCGCGTACATCATCTCTTCGATGGGCGTGAGGGTGGTCGGCAACGGCTGACCGTAGACAAGCGGGCCGATGCCCGTGTCGTTCAGCACCTCGAAGGTCTTGGCGAACATCGGCGCCTCGTAGGGAAAGAGGAGCGAGATGCCGCTGAGCGAGATCGACCCGCCCAGGACCACGACCGACCAGAAGATCAGCTTCTGGCCCGCGTTGAACTTCTTCGCGGGCGGATGGACGCCCTTCACGAAGAGCCCGCCGCCCTTGGCCATCCACTTCAGATCAAGCGTCGATGGAATGTTGTGGCGCACCCACAGCAGGAAGACCATCACGATGGACAGCATGAACGCCCAGGCGAGATTGTTGTGCAGCCACTTGCCCGCCATCGTGACGGTGGCAAACGCCTCCTTCCCGATCAGCGGCATGATGTAGTCCTTGCCATAGAGCAGATTCAGGCCCGACAGCGCTAGTACGATGAACGAGACCGCCAGCATCCAGTGAGCAAACCGCTCGATCGTCTTGAAGCGGATGATGGTCTGTCCCGAAGGCCCGGAGTCGATGCGGATTTTTCCCCGGAGCAGATAGAACAGGATCAAGAGGCCGATCATCGCCAGCAGCCCGTAGCCCCCGTAGACCTGTAGCGGGCCGCCCTTGGTGCGCCAGTCCAGCCAGCCGATGCCGCCATCCTGCACAAGGAAGGCCGAGTTCGGGTCCGGCAGCGAGGTCGTGAAGGTCTGCCCATCGCGGACCTTTCCCCAAATGGTGGCTGAGGAATTCGGTCCCTGGATGGATAGCGGATCAGCCGGCAGGCCGCCGGGCGTCGTCGGCGGCAAGATCTCAAGCGGGCGCTCGGCACCAGGAACCATCGGGGCGTTGGTCACCGCATCGGCAGGCGGGCGAACCGAGCCGCCAGCGTTGTCGACGGCGTTTGCGGGTGGGCGCACGGACGACTGGCCCCAAGCCTCGCCCACAACGAGAGATGTCTGCAGCAAAGTCCCTGCCGCGACGGTCAGTGACAGGACAAGCGCCATGATGGCGACGATACGGGCTCGGCGCTGTGGCATGGGTGTCTCCCCTAGTGTTGTGCACCGGCCCCTGTCCCGGGGCCTTGGTAACAGTAGCTTAGCATAGCACGCGCGAGAGGCGAGCCCCTAAGGGACCCGCCACGCGGCAATCATTCCACGATTTCGATCAGCTCGATCCGGAAGTTCAGCACTTCGTTGGGGCCGATGTCTCCGCCCGCGCCACGCTCGCCGTAGGCGATCGACGGGTGCAGCCAGACTTCCAGCACACCGCCCGGTTTCATCAGCTGCAGTGCCTCGGTCCAGCCGGCGATCACCTGGCCGACACCGAATTCTGCCGGTTCCCCGCGGGCGTACGAGCTGTCGAAGACGCTGCCGGACAAGAGGCGACCTTCGTAGTCGACCTTCACAGTGTCCTCGGCGCCGGGGCTCTCGCCTTCACCTTCCTTGATCACCTTGTACTGCAGCCCGCTGTCGGTGACGGTAACGCCCTCGACGGTCGCGTTCTCGGCGAGGAACGCCTCGCCAGCTACCAGGGCTTCTGCGGCGACGGCCTGCTGCTGTTCGGCGAGGGCCTGCTGCATCGCGACATAGGCCGCCTGCACTTCCTCCATCGTAAGGCGCGGATCAGTGTCCGACAGGAAATCGCGGATACCCAGCGCGAAGGCTTCTGGATCGAGACCGTTGTCTATCCCCTGTTGGCGAAGTGTCTGACCGATCTGAAGGCCCAGGCCGTAGCTGTAGCGGCTCTCGACACTTTCGAGTGCGGGGCCTTCCGCCGGCGTCTCGGACTGCGCGAGGACAGGCAGGGCGGGTAGCGCCAGGGCCACGGCCAGCGCGGGCAGGGAAAGTCGAAGCATGGGAGACCTTTCAATGCGTTGATGCTTGGCCAACACCTAGCGCCACAGACCAGGGAAGGGAACCGCGCAAGGCGAAAAGTCACGAGGATGCGAAGACATGGCCAGTTCAACGTAGGATTGTCGCCCCCCCGTTTTTCTGGGAAACTGGCGTGCAACGTGTGGGCCGAACCAGAGCGATGGAATACGTCGAGTTTGTCACTGATGCGCTGGGCAGTGCCTGGGCGCTCTGGCTCTTCGGGCTCGTCTTCTCGTATCGGATGATCGCACCCGCGCAGAACTTTCTATCGAAGCAAAGCGCCGACTGGGTGACCGAGCGCCTGCGCGAGCGGCGCTACACCGGGCTGACGAGACGTTTCGCCGTAAGCTTCAAACGGTATGTCGATCGGGTGTTCGGGGCGACCCCACGCCGAATTGCCGGGTGTCGGGTCTGGACGCTGAGGTTCGTGGACTGTGCGTTCGTTTCATTTCTGACGTTTCTGGCGATCTTTTGGCTGCTCGTTTTCGCGATTGGCGAGGACGCCTTACTCGACCGCATGGTCACAGAGTTCGGACAAACAGCGGCAGTGTTCCCGGACTGGCCGTTGCTCCAAACCCTCGAGACCGAAGAGGGGCGCCGGCTGATGGTCTATGGCGGCCTCGGGCTGTTCTCGCTGGCGTTCGGACTGGCCAACACCCTTGTCGATTATCTCTCGTTCCTCGAGACTCGGAATGTCCTTGCCCGCATGGGGCATAGCCTTTGGACCGACCTGGCCCTGATCGCGGTAGACTTTGTCCTGACAGCAACGATCGCGGTCGTCGGGATGACCGCGGTCATCACGTTCGTCGGCATTGGCGGATCTTTCGGCGCCAATACGGACTTGTCGTGGGCGGAAGCACTAAGCGGCAGTACGCTCCAGGTGACAGAGGCTTTGTGGGTAGGGGCGGGATATGCGCTCGGCGCAGGCGAGGCCCCTGGACTGGGTGAACTGCCTTCATTCGCCATGTCCCTGTCGACGTTCGCCACCTCCATCTGGATCTGGGTGTTCTTCACCGGAACGCTGCTTTTGCGGGCGGTGATCTACCTGCGCCCGGTGATGAACCTGATCGTCTTCCTCGTGGACATCGAAAAGCACCCGTTCCGCGCCGTCTGGCTGATGTTTGCGACAGGGTGGTCAGCGGCAATCGGGATCGCGGCGCTGCTTGGTTGAGGCCTATTGGATGGGGCTCATCAGCCCGGGGCCTTCATCTTCCCCACCACCGAACGCTGACAGCCGCGCGGTGAACCCGATGTTGTTCCAATCCGTCTGGCCGTTGCTGCCGCTCAGTTCCGCGGAGACGTAGCGAACCTGGGTGTTGAACGCCAAGGGGTATGTCTCGGCCGTCACGGGCACCGAGTCGCTCCCGCGCGTGTTACCGAGCCGCGGCTCCAGACCTGTCAGGTCGCCAACGATGTTTCCATCCACGTCGCGAAAGATCAGATCTATCCGGTCCACGTCGTAGCCTTCGGAATGGTAATTCCAGAAGTGCAACGCGATCAGGTCGTAGGCGTCGAGCAGATCGAACTCCAACCGCACCGGGTCGCCACGAACCCAGACATGTGTCTGCTGGTTGTGATACTCGGCCGCGTCCGCGGCGGGCAGGTCGATGGCGTTTCGCAGGCTCTCTGCCGAGGTGCGATTCCGGAAAGGCTCCTCTGCCATGCCGGGGCCGAGGCTGATCTCCATGTTCTCGGCCCAAAGATAAACTTCTTCGGCTGCGACGGCCGGGGTGACAACAAGCCCGGCAATCAGCGCAGCGGTCCGGAACATCAAAAACCCCAAAAGAAAATCCCGACGGCGGACCGTCGGGATCATTCACGTTAGCATTGGCTCAGGAGCCGCGTTCGCCGTAGGCGGACCCCCAACCCCAAGCGCCGGAGCCGAAGCCGCGGGCGACAACGCGCTCACGATAGATGTTGGCCACCTCGTCGCCATCACCTGCCAGAAGCGCCTTGGTCGAGCACATCTCGGCACAGATCGGCAGCTTGCCCTCGGCGATCCGGTTCTTGCCGTACTGCTGCTCCATGCTCGCCTGGTCCTCACCAGGTCCACCGGCACAGAAGGTGCACTTGTCCATCTTGCCGCGTGATCCGAAGTTGCCCGCCTGCGGGAACTGCGGGGCGCCGAACGGACACGCATAGAAGCAGTAGCCGCAGCCGATGCAGAGCTCTTTCGAGTGCAGGACGATCCCGTCGTCCGACTGGTAGAAGCAATCCACCGGGCAGACGGCCATGCAAGGCGCGTCCGAACAGTGCATGCAGGCCACCGAGATCGAGCGTTCGCCGGGACGGCCGTCATTGATGGTGACGACCCTCCGCCGATTGATGCCCCAGGGGACCTCGTGCTCGTTCTTGCAGGCGGTGACGCAGGCGTTGCACTCGATGCAGCGCTCGGCGTCGCATAGGAATTTGGCGCGTGCCATGAGTTGTCCTCCCCTCAGGCTTTCTCGATACGACAGAGCGTGGCTTTGGTCTCTTGCATCTGCGTGACCGAGTCATAGCCGTATGTCTGCGCGGTGTTGGTTGCTTCACCCAATACGTAAGGGTCAGCCCCGTCCGGGTAACGGGACCTCAGGTCCTCACCCTGGAACTGGCCCCCGAAGTGGAAGGGCATGAACGCGACCCCCTGCCCGACACGCTCGGTGACCATGGCGGCCACCTTCACTTTGCCGGCGGGCGATGGGCCGGTCACCCAGACCTGCTCACCATCCTTGATGCCGAGATTGTTGGCATCTCGGGGGTTGATCTCGACGAACATTTCCTGCTGGAGCTCCGCTAGCCACGGGTTGGACCGGGTCTCGTCGCCGCCACCCTCGTACTCGACCAGACGGCCCGATGTCAGAATGATCGGGAAGTCCTTGGAGTAGTCTGTCGCCTGGATCGACGCATAGAGCGTGGGCAGACGATAGGCCTTGCGGTCGTCGTAGGTCGGGTACTTGGCGACCAGTTCGCGATCCGGCGCATAGAGAGGCTCGCGGTGGATCGGCACCGGATCCGGGAAGGTCCAGACCACTGCACGGGCCTTGGCGTTCCCAAAGGGCGCACACTCGTGAGCGATCGCGACGCGCTGGATGCCGCCCGAGAGGTCGGTCTTCCAGTTGGTCTTCGGACCTGCGGTGGCGTCGATTGCCGCCCGCTCGTCGTCCGTCAGCTCACCATCCCAGCCAAGATCCATGAGCATCTGCATGGTGAACTCGGGATATCCGTCCTGGATCTCCGAACCCACCGAGTAGACGCCCTCGGCCAGCAGGTTATCGCCATCCCGCTCGACACCGAAGCGCGCACGGAACGTGAGGCCACCCTCCGAGACAGGCTTCGACATGTCGTAGAGGTTCGGCGTGCCGGGGTGACCCATCTCGGCCGTGCCCCAGCAGGGCCAGGGCATGCCGTAGTAGTCACCGTCGGCGGGCCCACCGATCGCCTGCAGCGTTGTGCGGTCGAAGGTGTGCTGGTTCGCCATGTGGAGCTTGATGCGCTCCGGCGACTGGCCGGTGTAGCCGACAGTCCACATGCCCGAATTGAACTCGCGCGTAGTGTCCTCGATGTCCGGCTCGGGACCGCGGGGCGTGTCCTTCACGGCAATGTTCTGGAAGAAGCGATCGGCAAAACCGAACTTCTGGGCGAACATCGCGATGATGTTGTGGTCGGGACGGCTCTCGAAGAGCGGCTCGATCACGGCTTCACGCCACTGGATGGACCGGTTGGACGCGGTGACGGACCCGTAGGTCTCGAACTGCGTACAGGCCGGCAGCAGGTACACACCATCCTTGCGCTCGTGCATGACGGCAGAGACCGTCGGATACGGGTCGATCACGACCAGCATATCCAGCTTCTCCATCGCCTCCTTCATCTCGGGCCCGCGGGTCTGAGAGTTCGGCGCGTGGCCCCAGAACACCATCGCCTTGACGTTGTCCGGCTGGTCGATGTTGTCCTTGTCCTCGAGCACACCGTCAATCCAGCGGCTGACCGGGATGCCCTTGCCTTCCATCAGGTCCTTGTCACCGAACTGGCTGAGCAGGAACTGGTACTCGTCCTCGGCCTTGTCGGTGGCGCCCTTCTCACCGGCCCAGACGCGGGCCCAGTGCTTCCAGGAGCCGGTCTTCAGACCGTAGTAGCCAGGCAGCGTGTGGCTGAGGACGCCGAGATCGGTGGCGCCCTGCACGTTGTCGTGGCCGCGGAAGATGTTCGTGCCGCCCCCTGTCGTGCCCATGTTGCCAAGCGCCAGCTGCAGGACGCAGTAGGCCCGGGTGTTGTTGTTGCCGTTGGTGTGCTGGGTGCCGCCCATGCACCAGATCACGGTGCCGGGCCGGCTGTTGGCCAGCGTCCGGGCGACGCGCCTCATCTGCGAGCCGGGCACGCCCGTGACACGCTCGACTTCCTCGGGCGCCCACTTGGCAACTTCGGCCCTGATCTGGTCCATGCCCCAGACGCGCGTGCGGATGAACTCCTTGTCCTCCCACCCGTTCTCGAAGATGTGCCAGAGGATGCCCCAGACCAGCGCGACGTCGGTGCCCGGGCGGAATCGGACATATTCGTCGGCGTGGGCGGCGGTGCGCGTGAAGCGCGGATCACAAACGATCAACGGTGCGTTGTTGACCTCCTTGGCGCGGAGGACGTGCAGCAAGGACACGGGGTGTGCCTCGGCCGGGTTGCCGCCGATGATAAAGATCGCCTTGGAGTTATGGATGTCATTGTACGAGTTCGTCATCGCCCCGTAGCCCCAGGTGTTCGCAACACCCGCGACCGTGGTCGAGTGACAGATCCGCGCCTGGTGATCCACGTTGTTCGTGCCCCAGTAGGCCGCGAACTTGCGGAACAGATACGCCTGCTCGTTGTTGTGCTTGGCCGAGCCGAGCCAATAGACGCTGTCGGGGCCGGCGCTTTCGCGCAGCTCCAGCATCTTGTCGCCGATCTCGTTGATCGCCTGGTCCCAGGAAATCCGCTCGTACTTGCCGTTCACCAGCTTCATTGGCCAGCGCAGACGCCGCTCGCCGTGACCGTGCTCGCGGACCGCAGCCCCCTTGGCGCAATGGGCGCCCAGGTTGAACGGGCTGTCCCAGCCAGGCTCCTGGCCCGTCCAGACGCCGTCCTGCACTTCGGCAAGCACGGTGCAACCGACCGAGCAGTGGGTGCAGACGCTCTTCTTTACCTCGACAGCGCCGCCCGACGCAGAAGCCGCAGAAGCCTTCTGGACGGTGCCGCCGGTGGCAGCGAGCGCGGTTAACCCGCCAATAGCCAGACCAGAGCCGCGCAGAAACGAACGACGGTCAACCGATTTCGACGCGATAGTGGTCAGGACAGACTCGTTCCGGGGGCGGTTCGCAACCCCGTTAGTCTTTTTCCTAAGCATTGTGTTCCCTCCGTATGGGACCAGGGTCTGTCAGGGCGCGGGCAGGGTCAGGGCAAACGCAACCGTCACCCACCAATGCGCCCCGGATCAGAACCGGGCCAGTTCGTAGTATTTTTTCGCCGCGTCAGTCATCCGCAGGCCTTCGCCCTGCTCGACCTCGTCAGCCTGCGCCACGCTCCCCGCTGCGACAGTCGCGACTGCAGCGGCAGGCGCTGCGGTCGTGGCCATCTTCAGGAAATCGCGGCGGCTCGCCCGGTCCTTGTCCATGAATCGTTTCCTCCGTGTTATGCCGCTGATCAGGCGGCTCGTTGTCCGGGGGCGGCGTCCCGCCCCAAGGATAGTTCGGGCACTCAGGCGCCCAGCTTGTAGGCCTCGCGTTCGATCGCAATGAACTCGCGGCCGACGGATCCGACAGGCGCATAGAAGACCGACGCCTTCGCTCCCTCCAGATCCGTGAAGAAGTGTTCCGCCCATGGGGCGAGGTGCGCGTTGAAGAAATCGCGCTGGGTCTGCAGGCCGCCCGGGCCATAGGTGCCACGCACCAGCCCCGCCATCATCTCGCAGAGGCTGGCCATGTTGTCCTCGGGCTCGAAGTTGTTGGGCGTGCGCTCGATGCCGAGGCGCCGCATCTCGCCCCGCAGCACGGCCAGCGGCTTCTCGTGCAGGAAACCGGTCATGTAATAGGATGCGTAGGGCATCAACTCGCCACGAGTCATCCCGATGAAGAGCGTGTCGTACTCGTCCTTGATGGCATCGCGCCGGAGTTGGCTGGCCAGCCGAGCCAAGGCGCTGATGGACCGACCAAGGGGCGTGTCATCTCCCGTCAGGCCCGCAACACCCGCCAACAAGTCGACCGACGGCGGGCGCGAGAGCAGAGCGCCAAGCATGTCATAGAGGTCGGCGCGCAGCCGGTCTTCTTCTTGTAGCGTTGCGTCGTGTGTCGCCACTGGCGTTGCCATCACTCCCCCGGCCCATTGTCTGAGCTCAGTCATTGAGCCTTACGCTACGTTCACAGGGGGGAGGCGTCAATTTCTATCGGGAGCTGTTGTCTGAGGCTGCAAGCAACCCGATTGGCACCCTCAGGGCCTAGGCGTCCTTGACGACAAAGCGCATCCGGCGCGCATAAACCGTCTCAAGGGCACCCTCAGGGCCGTTTTCGGTGGTGGTGTGCAAGGGCTGGACCGGGTCCGCGGCCGGGCCGTCTAGTTGCTGAGCCCCCGCGTCAAGGGTCACCTCGGTGTCAATTTCATCTGATGGAACTCCATCAGGTCTCGACGGGTCATCCACCGCCGCCACGGTCTCACCATCGGATTCGGCATCCGGCGGCGCATCCTCATCGTCTTCCACGATGTCCTTCAGAAACCCCCGACCGGCCTTGTAGGCGGTCTGCATGTTCTCGACGACCGTCGCCGCATCCGTGAAGTCGTCGCCATAGTCGAGCAGCTCGTCCAGGTTCGCGAGCACCGGGTTCGAGACCCAGAGCTTGCGCAGCGCCCGTGTGCGCAGGTGCGCGGGCACGGCATCCATCATGAACTTCGAGAAATCGTCGCCAGGCTTCAGGCTGTCGGGATCCGGCAGGTCCAGTTCTTCAAGGATCTCAGCATCCGTCTTTTGCGGGGCCGCGTCGGCGGGCGCCTCTTCGACACGTTCGGGCTCCTCGACCAGCCCGCGCTTCTTGGCGGACCAGCGGCCGAGAAACCCGTCCTCGTCCGGTCGGCTCATTGCTTGCGTCCCGTGGGTGCCCGGAAGATTCCGCCTGCCGGCACGCGCGGATCGGCCTGCCCGATCTGGTCCGGTGCCGCATCCCAGCGCCGCCGCTTGCGCTTCACGAACGCCTCGTCGACATGGTGCTGCCCGACGAAGGCCGAGATCCAGCCAACCAGCTCGGGCGGCATCGGCACGGCCTCGACCTGCTCCTCGCCCGAGTCCATGTAGTCCTGTGCCTCGAAGGCCGATGCGGTCACACCGAAGACCTCGACATCATGCGGTGATCCCTGATCCTCGTTGGGCCGAAGGATCACATAAACACTTGGCGGGGCGTTCGACAGTGCCACGAGGTAGCCTTCGGTCTCCTTGCGATGCACGGTCAGGGGCACGGTGGCCGCATGGTATTCGATGGCATCGCCATCCCGGCGCATCTCGTGCCAGCTGGCCTCTGGAGCTCCGGGCAGCACGGCTACAGGTCGCCAGAACCACTTCGCCCACTTGGTCACCCCCGGCTGGCGGCGGATCACAACACCGACCATGATCGTCGCTTCGCGGGCCGCGATCCCGTCCGTTTGCCCGTCCGCCTGCGCCATCTTCGTCCTCCCTGCCCCGTTCATCGCGAAGAACAGCGTTCCTGCCAAGCGATTTCGAGGCCCTTGCCCCCGGCGTCCCACCAGCTAAGACGGTAGAAAATGCCGGAGGGGAGAGAATGGCCGACCAACCAACCGTGTTGCTCTGCGATTGCGCGGGCACGATGTCGCCGGATGCGGACGCGATCACGGCCGGCACGGGGCTGGCCTGTTCACGGATGCACACACTCCTTTGCCGTGACGAGGCGGCGTCTGCCGCCACGGCATTGGAGGCCGGACCTGTCATTATCGCCTGCGGACAGGAGGTCGAGGGCTTTCGCGAGCTGGCCGAGGATCTGGGCGTGCCCGACCGCCTGATGGCGGCGGACATCCGCGACCGCGCCGGATGGTCGGACGAGAACGGATACGGCCCGAAGATGGCAGCGCTGCTCGCCGATGCGCGCCTGCCGGCGCCACCGGTCCCGGCGATGGACGTCGAGAGTGCCGGGGTCTGCCTGGTTCTGGGCCCGGCCGATGTGGCCCTCCCCGCCGCCGAGCAGCTGGGCGAGATGCTCACGGTGACTGTCATGCTAACCGAGCCCGAGGAGGTGATTGCCCCCGCCAGTTTGGCGGTGGTCACCGGCAAAGTGCGCACGGCGTCCGGTGCCATCGGGAACTTCGAGCTCGAGATCGATGCCTTCGCCGAACTAACGCCCCAGGGTCGCGGACCCCGCCGGTTCGGTGCGCTCCAGAACGGGGCGAAGACAGCCTGCGACGTGATCTTGGACCTCTCGGGCGCCCTGCCGCTGTTCCCGGCCGACCACAAGCGCGACGGATATGTTCGCGCCGACCCTGGCGATCCTGTGGCGGTGATGAAGGCCGTGATGGCGGCCTCTCACCTGCAGGGCACGTTCGAGAAGACGGTGCACATACGCTTCGAAGAAAGCCTCTGCGCCCACTCCCGAGCGCGCCAGCCGGGCTGTACGCGGTGCCTGGACGTCTGCCCGACCTCCGCGATCAGCCCAGGGCTTGAGGCCGTCACCATCGACCCCCTGATCTGCGCCGGGTGCGGGGCCTGTGCTGCGGTCTGTCCGACAGGGGCGGCGTCGACCGACGACCCGCCAGTGCAGCACACCTTCACCCGGATGCGGACAATGGCCGAGGTCTTCCGCAAGGCAGGTGGAACGGCCCCACGGCTGCTGGTTGTTGATGCCCACGGGGCAGAGATGATCCGCCTCGCCGCACGCTACGGGCGCGGCCTGCCCGCAGATGCGATCCCAATGGAACTGCCGGAAGTCTCTGCCTTCGGGCATGCCGAAATGCTGGCCGGGCTGGCCGTCGGGTTCTCGGCTGTCGATGTTATTGCCGGGCCACGAACCGAGACCGATGTGATCAACGCCCAGATCGAACTGGCCGATGCCATCACGCAGGGGACCGGCAAGGGCACCCGGATCCGCCTGCTCGAGCCGTCGGAGCCCGACGCGCTGTCGGAGCTTCTCTACGATACCGTGCCGGAGCCGCACGGTGCAGAGACGATCCTTGCCGTCGGTGGGCGCCGCGATGTCACCCGTCTGGCCGCCACGGCCCTCGCCGACAGCACCGAGACGCCGATTGCCCTGCCGATAGGCGCCCCCTACGGCCGGATCGAGATCGACACCCAGGCCTGTACTCTCTGCCTCGCCTGCGTCTCGCTCTGCCCGCCCGGTGCACTGGGGGACAACCCCGAAACCCCCCAGGTCAACTTTCGCGAGGAAGCCTGCGTCCAGTGCGGCATCTGCGCGGCCACATGCCCCGAGACCGCGATCAAGCTGGTACCTCAACTCAACCTGGCCAAGGAGGCTCTCGCTCCCCAGGTCCTGCACGAGGAAGAACCCTTCGCCTGCATCGAGTGCGGCAAGCTCTTTGGCGCCAAGTCCACGATCGAGCGGATCACCGAGAAACTGGCGGGCCAGCACTCGATGTTCACAAACTCGGACAACGTTAAACTGATCCAGATGTGCGACGATTGCCGGGTCCGAGCCCAGTTCCACCAGACAGACAACCCGTTCCAGGGAGGTGAGCGGCGCCTGCCCCGCACGACGCAGGACTACCTTGACGAACGCGATGACTGAGGCGCGGTTCGGCCCGCTGGTGCGGATCGATCCGTCGGCATGGGTGCACCCAACTGCCCAGCTCTACGGGAAAATCTCCCTCGGTCCGCGCGGCTCGGTCTGGCCAAACGCCGTCATTCGCTCGGAACTCCACGAGGTGGAGATCGGCGAAGGCTCCAACATCCAGGACTTCGTGATGATCCACGTGGGATACGACCACCCGGTGCGCATCGGGCGTTTCTGCTCGGTCACGCACCACGCGACGATCCACGGCGCCACGCTGGAGGACCATGTGCTCATCGGCATCAACGCCACTGTCATGGACGGCGCGGTGATCGGTGCGGGCTCGGTCGTGGCAGGCAACGCACTGGTGCGCGAGGGCAGCCAGATCCCACCCCATTCCATTGCCGCGGGCGTCCCCGCCAAGGTAATCGCCACCCGCGACATGACCCAGCCAAACCTCGAGAACGCCGAGTTCTACATGGGCAATGCCCGGGCCTACGCCCAGGACGTGCATCGCATGGATCAATGGGAGAGCAACACCTGATCCGCAGAGCGCGGAGTTGTTGCGACATGCGCGAGAACTGACCCCCTCAAACACCCTAAGATTGAAGTTAACAAATCCTTAATGATGCGTTATAGGCCAACTGATCGGTTTTGAACCGATCTTTCGTTGTTGGATGGGGGCACTGGCGAACTTCTGATCATGTTCAGTGCACCGGGAGCACTACGCCCAAGTTCTGGGCATACTCGAGGGGAAAGAAATGAACGTAAGGACGCTTGTTCTTGCCGCATTGGTTGCTGGCGCAACGGGGATGTCGGCGCAAGCTTTGTCGATCGATTTCGAGGGAGAAACGGTCGGCAACAAGGGAGACTCGTTCACGATCGGGACGACAACCTTCTCGCGCGACCCGCTGTTGGACAGCTTCGTGCAGGTTGCTGACGTAGGCGGCACTCAAACGGCCTTTGTCCCGGACGACATCCCGACACCGAACGGCGCGTTCGGTGAGAAGTTTGCCTCGGGATCTTTCGATGCCGGCGACACAGGTATGATGATCAGCTTTGGTGGCATCCTGTCAGAGATCACGTTCGACATCGCTGACATCGATGGAACTGGTGGCGACCGGGAATCCTTCCAGATCGACTACTTTCTGGGTGGCTCCGGGGTTGGCACACAAACGTTCGCAGCTCCTCTGGTAGGCATTGTCGATGGTAGCGTGACCACCATCATGTTCTCCGCCGCTACCTTTGACGAGATCAAGATCACCGGAACCACCCCGGACGGCAACCGCAAGATCGGATGGGGCCTCGACAACATCTCGGCAACGGTTGTCCCATTGCCGGCTTCGGTGTTCTTGCTGCTTGGCGCGCTGGGCGGACTGGGCCTCATTGCGCGCAGCCGCAAGTCGTCAACAACGGCCTAGCGAGGCATATGCTGCTACTGCCCCTGACGCAGTAGCCGGTCATATCCTGACGGTTTGGACGGGCGCCCAATGGGTGCCCGTTTTTCCTTGTGGCCTCCGCGTGTCCCTTCTGTCCCTTGACATCACGCCACCACGCCCTCACTCACCCCCAAAGACAGACAAAAGAGGTCGGGGATGGATGACGAAGCCTTCAACATGTCGATGCGCAAGTTCCTCAAGCAGGTCGGCGTGACCAGCCAGCAGAAGATCGAGGAGGCCGTGCGCGCCGCCAATCCTTCGGGCCCCGTAAAGGCCAAGGTCGTCCTGACGATCGAGGGGCTGGAGATGGAGCACGTGGTCGAAGGCGAGATCGAGACAGGCTGATGAGCATCACGCGCGACGACGTCCTGGCTGCGCTGAAGGGCGTCGCCGATCCTCAAGGCCGCGATATCGTGAGCGCCGGGATGGCCAAGGCCGTTACGGTCTCCGGCGGATCGGTGAGCTTCGTGGTCGAGGTCGACCCCGCCATGGGCGAGGCGGCGGAACCGCTGCGTGCCCGGGCCCAGGCCGCGGTGGAAGCGCTGCCCGGCGTCGAGAAGGTCACGGCCGTGCTGACGGCGCATTCCGATAGCCCGGCGCCACCGCGTCAGGCCCCGAAGGGCCCGCCACCCGAGCTGAACCTCGGCCGCAAGAAGGTCGAAGAACCCGCCGACAAGCGCATCCCCGGCGTCACCAGCATCGTCGCCATCGCGTCGGGCAAGGGCGGCGTCGGCAAGTCGACCGTCACCGCCAATCTCGCAGTCGCCCTCGCCGCACGGGGCAAGCGCGTCGGTCTTCTGGATGCCGATGTCTACGGGCCCTCCCAGCCGCGGATGCTGGGGATCTCGGGCCGGCCGTCCTCGCCCGATGGCACTACGATCCTGCCGCTCAGGAACCACGGCGTCACCGCCATGTCGATCGGCTTCATGGTCCCCGATGGCGAGGCCGTGATCTGGCGCGGTCCCATGCTGATGGGCGCCCTGCAACAGCTTCTGGGTCAGGTCCAGTGGGGGCGGCTGGATGTGCTGCTGATCGACCTGCCGCCGGGCACGGGCGATGTGCAACTGACCCTCTCCCAGAAGGCCGAGGTCACGGGCGCTGTGGTCGTCTCGACCCCGCAGGACATCGCCCTTCTGGACGTGCGCAAGTCGCTCGACATGTTCCAGAAGACGGGAACACCGGTCCTCGGGATCGTCGAGAACATGTCGACACACATCTGCTCCAACTGCGGCCACGAGGAGCACATCTTCGGCCACGGCGGTGCCGAGAAGGAGGCCGAGAGCATCGGCGTGCCCTTCCTGGGCGCCATTCCTCTCGATCTCTCGATCCGGACCGCGGGCGATGCCGGTGCGCCGATCGTAGCCGCCAAGCCCGACAGCCCGCAGGCCGGTGCCTTCAAGGACATCGCCGAGAAGCTGATCGAAATGGGGCATGTGGGGTGACCCGCTGGTTCGCGGCGCTGGTAGTGATCCTGGCGGCAGTCCCTGCCGCCGCGGACATCCAGGGCTGCAGCAACCGTGCCGACCCCGCCGCCCAGATCGCCGCCTGCACCGCGGTGATCGACGCCGGGAATGCTCTGCCCCCGGACCTCGGCCTCGCCCATCTCTACCGCTGCCAGGCCCATGACATGAACCAGCGCTACGCCGACGCGCTGCCCGATTGCGAACGTGCGGCCGGGATCCTCACGCGGGACCCTGCGGCCCACAACAGCCTGGCCATCGTGCTCCTCAACCTCGACCGGCCGGCCGAGGCGCTGGACCCCGCGACCCGCGCCGTGACGCTTCTGCCCACGCATGGCAGCGTCTACAACGTGCGCGCGGACGTGCACTGCCGGCTCGGCAACACCGACGCCGCGGTCGCGGACCGGCTGGATGCACTCCAGCACGGCCGCTACACCGCCGAGAACCTCCAGGAGTTCCTCAAGATCCGCGGCCATTACCAGGGCGCCATCGACGGCGCCTTCGGCAAGGGCTCGCGCGCGGCACTCCGCGCCTGGACGGACGCCGGCTGCCAATGACCGAGACCATGGATACCCCCACCTTCCCCCCGCTCCTGACCGGAGAAGAAGCCCCTCGCGGCACCGCGCCCTTCGACAAGGCCGTGTCCTCCGCCCTGATCGGCTGCGACCCGGGCCTGGTTGTCTGGTCGCCCCGCGCCGACCGGATGGAGGCAGCGCTTGTGCTCGCCCCGGAGAGCCCGCTCGCGGACGCGATCTCGGTCGTCTTCGCCCCAGCCATCGGGTTCGTCGACGCGCTCGGCGCGCTCGGGCCGCCGGAGGTTGCGGTGCACCACGTCTGGCCCACCCGGTTCCGCGTGAACGGCGCCTTCTGCGGAAGCCTGCGGGCGGCCGCCTCCACCCACGACCCCGCCGCGGAGCCTGACTGGCTGGTCATCGGCATCGACGTGCCCATGCTCCCCACCGGCGAAGGCGGCGAGGATCCGACCCGCACCTGCCTCTATCTCGAAGGCTGCGCCGAACTGACGGTCACCGAGCTTCTGGAAAGCTGGTCGCGCCACACGCTCACCTGGGTGCATCGCTGGCTGACCGACGGGCTGGCACCGCTCCACGCTGCCTGGCGCGAGCGTGCGTGGGAGATGGGCAAGCCGCTCGAGGACGGCACAGGCACCTTCATGGGCCTTGATGAGCGGGCCGGCATGCTTGTGAAGTCCGGCGACCAGACCCGCCTGCGCCCCCTGACCGAGATGCTGGAGCGGACATGAAACTCGCACGCACCATCCGCTTCGACGAGTCCGACACCAACGTGTTCGAAACGGCCGCCCAGTCAGATGAATGGGCCGTCTCGGGCGCCTTCACCTTCTCGAACTGGACCGAAGACGATCTCACTGGCAAACGCCGCCAGGCATTTGCGAACGGCTGGCTGGGGCTCGAGAGCTTCGGGCGCGCGACCTTCGTCGCCGTCGCCCAGATCACCGACGCGGAACTGGCTCAGGCCACAAACGCGCTGGCCCAGCACTTCGTGGATCACTACGGCGCCCCCGACCTCGAGGCCGCCCGTCCCGTTGCCGCGGAAGAGCTCGCCTACATGCAGGAGCTCTGCGACGAGCACGACCCCAACACGCTGCTGGTCGTTGAACGCACGCTCGTCGCCGCCGGCGTGTCCGAGGCCTTCCGCGCGCTCAAACCCCAGGAAGCGCAGCTCGACCTCGTGGCCATCCACGGCGAGCGCGGCGAAATCTGACCCCCTCGCGCGGGTCCGCGAAACGCGGTACTCTGCCGCCAAAAGGGGAATACGATGATCCGGAACCTGGTTCTTGCCGCTGCTGTGGCCGTTCTGGCCGTCGGCTCGGCCACCGCCGATGTCACCATCACGTTCAGTTCGGAAGGCGACGACGACTTCTTCGATCGCTGCGATATCGAAGCCGCGCCCACAGGTGGGCGCACCGTCAGTGTCATCACTTACTTCGTCGACGCGGGCGACAAGGGCCGCGAGATCTGTCAGCAGACCCGCGACGGCAGCGCCTGCCGGGAGAGCGACGAGCTTGAATACACCTGCGCCGATGTCCGCGACGTCGAGCTGGTCGGGGTCACCTGCCGCGACAATGGTATGCCAGTGGCCTGCGGGGCGGTGACAGCGGTCTCCGACAACGCCATGCCTGTGCCCGTCGCGGTCGGGCCCGAGGCCGGTGGCTCCGATGGCGCGCTGACGATCTTCGGTGCGATCCTCGGCTATGACGACTTCTTCGAGCATTGCGAGATCGGGCTCTCCTATGCCGGACCCGAGATGCTCGACGCGGTCGAGATCGAGCACGAGATCACCACCCCGGCGGGCTCAGCCACCTGCACGACTAACATTAGCGGCAGCGGTGGCACGGGACGAAGCTGCACCGGTCTCGATGAGTACACTTGCGCGGACGTCACCGGCGTGCGGCTGACCAAGATCACCTGCGAGTCCGGCGATGCCGAGATCGACTGCGGCCCGGTCGATATCCGGGCAATCGGTGGCGATCCAATAACGGACTAGAGCGTGATCCTGGGCCTGGGATGGGGGGGCGCGCCAACCGGGCGCGCCGCTCAAGTCGACTTTGTGTACATACAGCTGCAATACGCGTGCAATACGGGGTGAATCCCAGCGCTAGGACGGGAACCTGACCAGCAGATCGGCCACCTGGGGCTGGGTGAGGAAGCGCGTCTTCTCCCCCCGCAGCATGAGCATCAGCTTGGCCGTCTCCTCCAGTTCCTCGGCCGCATAGACGGCGGATTCGAGCGACTTTCCGGCAACCACGGGCCCGTGATTGGCCAGCAGCATGGCGTGCGCATGCCTGGCCACCTTGCGCACGGCATCGGCTAAGCCCTTGTCTCCAGGGGGAAAATACGGAACCAGCGGACACTTCCCGACCCGCATGACGTGGTAGGCGGTGATCGGCGGGAAGACATCCTCGGGGTCGATCTCCGCCAGACACGAGACGGCAACGGAATGGGTGCTGTGGAGATGGACGACCGATGTCATCTCGGGCCGTTCCTCGTACATCGCGAGGTGCAGGAACGCCTCCTTCGACGGTTTGTCACCCGCTTGCAGGGCGCCGTCAAATCCGATTTTGCTAATCTTTTCAGGCTCTAAGCGCCCCATCGAGGAATTCGTTGGCGTCACCAGCAAGCCGTCGTCCAGCCGGACCGAGATGTTGCCGGACGACCCGCAGCCGTAGCCACGATCGAACAGGGACTTTGCCAGAATCGCGATCTGCTCACGGGTCCGGGTCTCGCTCATGGCGCTGTCTCCAGCGCATCTGCAAAGAAGCTCTCGGCTCCGAAGTTTCCAGATTTCAAAGCCAAAGCAATGGGTTGCGCGTCGAGCGTCGCGCACCAAGGAACGCCCGGGGCGATCTGCGGCCCGACCGAAAGGCGCTGAACCCCCAGGGCCGAGGTGACGGCGCCGGACGTCTCGCCACCGGCCACGATGAACCGCTGGACACCGGCGTCACGGGCCATGATCGCGATGGCCGAGAGCGTTGCCTCGACCAGATCGGCGGCCTGCTCCGTTCCCAGCTTCGCCTGGGTTTCCCGAACCTTTTCAGGAGGTTGGGTGGCTGCAACAAGGGCGGGACTGTTCTGCGCCTGCATCCATTCCCACGCTGTTGCGGCCGTGAATGATCCCTCCGCGAGCGCGATCGGATCAAGCCGCAGTGTCGGTCGGCCGTCCGCCTCCCAGCGTGCAACCTGAGCATTGGTCGCAGCCGAACAAGACCCCGACAAAAGCACGGTTTCCCCAGCGATTTCAGGCAGTTGATCGGCCTGACCGCCCACCAACCGCCCCGCTCGTGCGAAGTTCCCGGGCAACCCCAGCCCCAATCCCGAGCCCGCGGTGACAAATGGCATCCCCTCGCAGGCCTCCCCCAACGCGGCCAGATGCCCGTCGGTCAAAGCATCCACCACCGCGTGGCGCACGCCCTTCGCCTTCAGGGCCGCCATCCGGGCCTGGATTGCCGCAGCTCCCGCCTCGACATCCGGGAACCCGATCAGACCCACCTCTGCCCCGCCCAGTTGCGGCGA
This sequence comes from Pseudomonadota bacterium, assembly GCA_039033215.1. GTDB lineage: Bacteria > Pseudomonadota > Alphaproteobacteria > Rhodobacterales > Rhodobacteraceae > Thermohalobaculum. The sequence continues at coordinate 44,719 of JBCCDA010000015.1, forward strand.
CAGCCACCGCGCGAGGTTTGCATCCGTCATCGGTGTCAAAGGGTGATCCTTCAGCGGGCTCTCATCCAAAGGCTGAGCAAAAACAAAGAGATGCCCCTGATAGATCGTGCGCCCGGCCTCCGGGAACGCGGGGCAATAGACCGTGAAGTCGGCAACTGTCTCGTCCATCAGTGCCGCCGCTACCGGGCCGATGTTTCCCTCATGCGTCGAGTCGAACGTTGAGCAATACTTGAAGTAGCATTGCTCTGCCCCCGCCGCCGCCAACCAACGCCACGAGGCGACACTGTCATCCACCGCCTCTGTCACCGGCGCCGTTCGGGATTTCAACGCAACAACAACAGCTTCCGCCTGGGGCACCGGATCGCCTGCCGCCGGTTTGCCCAGCGCCAGCACGGTCCGCATCCCCGCCCGGGCCAGCATGTTGGCGAGGTCCGTCGCCCCTGTGAAATCGTCAGCGACTGCGCCCAAAAGTGGTTTCATCGAATGCCCCTACGCGACCCGGCGCCAGACGAGCGCGCGGCGCCCCTTGGTCTCGCCCTGCTTCCAACCAGCAGCCGATAGCACTAACTGCCCATCCTGCCAGCCAATTTCGCGACTGACCGGTGCTCCGGAGGGCACCGTGCCGGAACCCACGAGCACATCGTGGATGACCTCGCCGCCGCCGACCTTCCAGCCGCCACAATAGGCGACCACGCTGGTTGGGGCCATGCCCTCGGCGCCATCGCCGCCCGGCATGATGTGTGCCGACATGTAGCCATCTGCGGTGTACAGCAGCCGTCCAACGGGTGCCGCGCCGAAGGGTTGGGTGACCGACCCGTCCGCTTCCGTCCGGTGGTAACTGACCAGCCCCCACAGACCGACCATGTGTTCGGAATCAGACATCGACCCACCTCCTCTCGGCGTCACTTCTGTAGATCGCCTCGACGATCTCGACATTGCGCAGGTAATCAGCAGCCTCGTTCTCGGCCCGCCGGCCCGAGCGGAAAGCCTGCAGCGCCGCATGGTTCGTGGCATGGACGCAGTCCCCCGCGAAACCCTTGTTCTGCCACGCATAATCGTGCTGCTGCCACGTGTTGGCATCGTGGGCGCGCCGCCAGATCCGGCCATCGCCATCCAGCCGCACGGAGCCAACCGGCCCATCGATTTCCATCTCGCCCATCGTGAGACGTCGGTTCTCGGCCGCATGGCTGGCAAGCCGGTTGCCATCGAAGACACCATGCGCTGCGCCGTCGAAGGCGAACTGAACGATCCCGGCATCCTCCCCCACGATGGCAGGGTTCAACCGGCGCAAACGCGCCGAGACGGCCGTCACCTCGCCCATCAGGTAACGAAAGACATCGACGAAGTGGACGCCCGTCTCGTGGACCAGAAAGCGCGGCATCTGCTGGAAGTACGGCTGTCGCGAGAGGTACGCGTCCGGCCCCTGTCCGTCGCCGGGGCGCAGGCGGAAGGAGACCTGGTACGGCTGGCCCACAGCGCCGGCGTCGATCAGGCGCCTGATCTCGCGGTGCCAGGGCTGAAAGCGGAAGTTCTCATGCACAACGATGCGGGTGGCGTGGGCATCCGCGAGCGCCACCGCTTCGCGTCCACCATCGAGCCCGCCGCAAAACGGCTTCTGGCAGATGATCCAGGGGACCGATCCGCACGCGGCCCGAATGATCTCCAGATGCGTCGCCGGGGGTGAGGTGATGTCCAGAAGATCGGGACGTGTGGCCTCGATCATGTCAGCAGCGTCGGTGTAAGCTGCTGGAATCGAGTGCTTTTCTGCGGCCTCGGCAGCGCCTTCCGGCGCGCAACAGGCCACCAGCTCCACATCCATCCGCGCCCAGGCGTCATAGTGGAACTGCCCGAAGTAGCCGGCGCCGACCACGGCAACGCGTGTCACGGGTCGAGCTCCTCCAGCGCCGCGGTCACCTTTGAGTACACCTCGGTCGTCCCGGCAGTCCCGCCAAGCTCGCAGGTAATCAGCTCACCCTTCGCGAACGCCTGATCGACGGCGCGGCGCAACAGGTCTCCGGTCCTGGTCGCCTCGGCCGCGGAATGCCTTGCGCCCAGCCATTCCAGCATCATGGCGGCGGACAGGATCATCGCGGTGGGATTGGCAACACCCTGCCCAGCGATGTCCGGCGCGCTGCCATGGCAGGGCTGGAAGACCGCATGCTCTTCGCCGATGTCCGCAGACGGGGCGTACCCAAGGCCCCCCATAAGGGCGGCGCCCAGATCGCTCAGGATATCGCCGAACATGTTCTCGGTCACGGCCACGTCAATCGTCCATGGTTTCTGGACCATATGCATGGCGAAAGCATCCACGTAGACGGCGTCGTGGGCGATGTCCGGATGCCCCTCCGCCCGCTCATGAAATATCCCACGTTGCCAATGGAAAGCTCTGAAAACATTGGCCTTGTCGACATGGGTGACCTTCTTGCCCTTGCCCCGCTGCCGGGCGAGGTCAAAGCAGAAATCGTAGAGCTTCTCGGAGGTCTCGCGCGTCAGCACCAGGGTCTCGCGCGCCTCGCGGTCCTCGATGATTTCACCGGGGGCCTGGGGGGCGAATAGCCCCTCGGTGGACTCGCGTACAATGACATAGTCGACGTCATGGGCGCGCTGATCCGCGAGGATCGGGCGCACGCCCGGAATGGGACGAACCGGGCGAACACCACCGAAGAGGTTGTATTCAAAGCGCAGTTCAAGCTGGGGCGCGATTTCCCGGCCATCCGGCTGGCGGACCGAGGGCAACCCCATCGCCGCCAACAGGATCGCATCCGCCTTGCCTGTCGTCTCGCGGGTCACTGCGGGCATGGAGACGCCCTGATCGCGGTAATAGGCGGCCCCGCCCGGACAATCGGTGAAGTGAAAGCCCAGCCCGCCGACCTTCGCGGCGGCCTTCTCGAGCAAGCGCAGACAGGGGGTCGTGATCTCCTCCCCGATCCCGTCGCCGGGCATCACCGCGATGTGGAAGTCCGAGATGTTCGTGCTCATGCTGCCCCGCCTGTGTTTACGTGCCACTAGAGCGGTTCGGCGCCCACCGCGCAAGCGGTCTGCGCGTCTGCAGGTTACTTGTCTGCTGATGGCGCGAAAGTATCGGGCAAGGGGATCGGGGCCGTCCCTCCCGTGATCCCGGCAGCGACCGCGTCCCCGATCGCGTGGGCAATCCCGAAGCCGATCTTGAAGCCGCCCGATGCAACCCAGACGCCAGGTGCAATCTCACCCACCACGGGCTCACGGCCCGGGGGCTTGGGGCGCACCCCTGCCCAGCGCTCCATCACCGGGGCTTCGCGCAGCCGGGGCGCAACCGCACGGGCCCTCGCGACCACGTCGTCGAGAAGCGCATCCGGGCGGATGTAGGTGAACTCCTTCTCAGACGTCGACCCAACCGCGACACGTCCCCGCCCGTGCGGGATGATGTAGAGACCCCGTTGCCAGATCACCGGGAGCCCGTCGGCCGCGGCGCCCAGAACGGCCGCCTGCCCCTTCACGGCGCGACCACCCGCCAGATCTGGCACGATGGCACCTGCCAAAAGCCAGGTACCGGCGCCAGCGGTCAGCACGATGGCCCCGGCAGAAAGCGTTCCCCGGGTCGTGGTGACAGCAGGCTCCGTGGGGCTCACCTCGATAACCTTCGTCTCCTCCTCCATCGTGTCGGCAAGGACTGTGGCAAGTGTCCCCAGATAGGCCCTGGGATCGACCCTCGCCGTCAGCGTGTCCCGTATGAGCCCATGCGTCGCGGCATCCGGGGCGATCCAGCCTTCTGCCTCGGCTGGAACGGTATCGATGACCTCAAAGCGCGCGGCCTTGCCCCAAACGGCCGGGGCAGCCGCTGCCTCCGTCTCGGCCCTCAGGCGCGCGGCCTCGTCGGGCAAGGGGGACAGACGCCCGGTTCGGGCATATCCTGCGGACAGGCCGCTCTCTGCTTCGAGCTTCTCAATCCGGCTCGACAAGCCCAGCAGCGCATCAAATTGAAACGCCTTCATGGGACGCCAGCGGGTCGGCGCATGGGGTGCAAGCGCCCCGACGACACCACCCGACGCGCCCCGGCCCACGCGCCCCGCCTCGAGCACCCGCACCGACAGCCCGGCCTGACGGCACGACCAGGCCACCGACAGGCCAAAGATACCGGCGCCGACGATCAGGACATCGGGGGATTGCACGGGGGTTGCGCTCCGCTCTGTTTCGGGGACCATGGCCCTGATGCCAGCCACGCGCGCGATAGCCAAGGTTGAATGGACCGAGGGGGATGTTCCCGTGTCGGCCGCGTTTGGCGACAGCTACTATGCCCGGTCGGATGGATTGGCCGAGAGCCGTCATGTGTTCCTGGCAGGCAACCGTCTGGCAGAGCGCTTTCCGATCGCAGAGACCTTCCACATCGGCGAGCTCGGCTTCGGCACCGGGCTCAACTTCTGCGCCGCCTTGGATCTCTGGCGAAGCCTGGCCCCGCCGCAGGCGAAATTCCACGTGACCAGCTTCGAGGCTGCCCCGATGGCCCCGGAGGACATGGAGCGAGCGCTGGGTCGATGGCCGGAGATTGCTGGCATCGCCGGTTGCCTCATCGACGCCTGGCGGCTCGATGCCGCCCAGGCGGCGACCCCGGGCGCGAGGCCTGCCTCGTGCAACATCGAGGTCCCGGGCGGGACGCTGACCCTCATCCTCGGCGACGCACGGCAGACCCTGGCGCGCTGGGACGGCCGCGTGGATGCCTGGTTCCTCGACGGGTTCGCGCCCGCCCGTAACCCCGAAATGTGGGGCGACGACCTGCTCCGCGAAGTCTTCGCGCACACCCGCCCCGGCGGCACCTTCGCGACGTATTCGGCGGCCGGTCATGTCCGTCGCACGCTGGACGAAGTAGGCTTCGAGGTTCGACGCCTTCCCGGTTTCGGCACGAAGCGCGAAATGCTCGCAGGACAGCGCCCATGATCAGGTTGGAGACTCGCGCCAGACCGGTGACACCCCGTGTCCAGACGCGCGAGCCCTACGCCTTTATCCACATCAACAAATGTGCGGGTTCTTCGATCGAGGTCGCCCTTGGAATTCCAAAAGCTCACGTCACTGCAGAGACCATGCGGGCCGAAATGGGTCCGGACGCCTGGGCCCGGCGCCTCAGCTTCGCTGTCGTGCGCCACCCGGTAGATCGAATTGTGGCGGTCTATTTTCACAGACTGAGAATCGGGCTCGGCGGTCTCAGCCGCTGCGGCCCGAGCCCCGACGATTGGGTGCGCGCCGTCTACTTGGATCATGACAGCCGCGATACCGAGGGCGCACGCTTTCTCGGTCCCTCGGCGGAGTGGGTCAGCGACAGCAATGGCGTCATCGTCGATGAGATCCTGCGCTTCGAGGATTTGTCACAAGGTTGGCAAAGGGTCGCAAAGCGCCTTGGTGTCTGCCCGTTCCTGCCCTTTCTGAACGTGAACCCGCACGAGCCCTGGCGGGAGGCGCTATCGCCGAAAGGTCAGCAGATCGTGGCGGATGCGCTATCGGCGGATTTTGATCTCTTGGGCTACGAGATGTGAGGAAGGCATATGGCAACTACCAAGGTACTGAGCGACGACGAACTATCGGAGGGCGCACGCGCCGTCTTCGATGATATCCGAGCGACCCGAGGGTCCGACTTCGTCAACAACATCTGGCGCACGCTCGCCATGGATCCACCGCTTCTGAAACGAATCTGGGAGCATGTGAAAGAGGTGATGGTCTCCCCGGGCGAGATCGATCCCCTCACGCGGGAGATGATCTACATCGCCGTCTCGACCGCGAACGGGTGTTCATACTGCGTCCACAGCCACACCGCCGCGGCGCGGGCAAAGGGCATGACCGAGGCGCAGTACGCCGAGCTCCTGTCGATCGTGATGCTGGCATCCTCGACCAATGCGATCGCGACGTCGCTGCAGGTTCCGGTCGATCCCGAGTTCGAGCGCTGACAAGGCAAAAGGAGTTCGCGGCCCGAAAGGCCGCTCACCGACTCATACGCACGCGCCGTCGCCCTCCGGGCTGGCGCGCGCCGCCGCGCGTGGTGAGCTCCTGCCTTCAGAGTTGATTAAGGTGCTTCTGGCACGGTCAGCCGGACTGAAACGGGAGAACCCGCATGCGTCTTATGTTGCTGATCGTCGTGCTGTTGTGCTCCTCCTGCCGGGCACCGTATCTGAGTGAGATCAACGATCTCACAGTTATGCGATACGAAATCCCTCCGTACGGTACACCGGTGGACGAGCTGGATCTTTGGTTCGATCAAAACGCGTTCGCGCCCGGGCCGCGTGTCTTGCAAGCCGAGTCCGAGCTTCGGCGCCTGCCCTACACCGGCCTGACCTACGCGTTGGAAGCAGACCGGACGTGGTGGTACACCCGCGCACAGACGTCGAAAGACTTCTGCACCACCCAGAAGATCGTCTATTACAAGCTGGATCAGAACAACGCGCTGGCGCGCGCCATCCTGACCAGCCGGTCGCAATGCTTGTGAGCGGCGGACTGCTCGGCCTCGACTGGGGCGCGACGCCACAGGCTGCAACCGAGCGGCTCGGCCAGGCTGCGGTCAGCGGCGAGATCGTTCGATATCCACTGGACTATGTGACCGCTAAGCTAGCGGCGGAGGACGCGTTCTTCCCGAGCGCCCTCGCGCCCGACCGGCTGCGTCCCGACGACGCGCTGGAGCTGTCCTTTGCCGAGGACGCCCTCGTCGGCGCCCGCGTCCGGTTCGGATACGCGTTTCGCCACCTCGGCCAGCGATCCGACTCGTTGAGCGAATCGGCCATGACCCTCCTGGCGAGAGGCGAGTTCCACGGTATGATCGGGGAGTTCACGGCGCGCTACGGCGCCCCTTCGTTCATCACGGAGGAGCATGTCCGGCTGGGCAACATGCACGTTGTCGGATCGGCGCTGTTCGTGGCGGGGGATGGCGGACCCGTGCAGCTCTTCCTCGGTCATGAGGCTGCATCTTTGGCCGGCGAGATGCGCTGGCTTGCGCCAGTCGCCCGCGGCGGCGGGTTCTAGGACCCGTTGCGACCGGTCATCCGGTTACCAGAACAGCCCGGAAGTCATTCACGTTCGTGCCCGTCGGGCCGGTGACGAAGAGATCCCCAAGGGTATCGAACGCTCCCCAACTGTCGTTCTGGGCAAGGCGGGCGTGCGGATCTTGCCCTGCGTCCACGAGGCGCTGCCAAGTGGTGCCATCGACAAACGCGCCCGCGTTATCCTCGGTCCCGTCGATCCCGTCGGTGTCCGCCGCCAGCGCCGTGACACCCGACAAACCGGCAAGGTCCTGGCCCATGGCCAGCGCGAGTTCGCCGTTGCGCCCGCCACGTCCAGACGTTCGCACCTTTACGGTTGTCTCACCCCCCGACAACAGGACGACCGGCGCCGCGAAAGGGCTCCCTTGCGTCGCGATCTCACGCGCGATGGCACCATGCATGCGGCCGATATCACGAGCCTCGCCCTCAATCGCGTCCGAGAGGATGACCGCTTGGACACCCGCCTCGCGCGCCTGCGCGGCCGCTGCTTCGAGTGACAGCCGCGCGGAGGCGACGACCTTGACCTGATGTCCGGCGAAGACTGCATCGCCCGGCAAGGGTGCCGCGGCGGCCGGAGAGTGCAGATGCGCCATCACGGCGGACGGCAGGGCCATTGCATAGCGCTCGACGATGGCCAGCGCCGCGTGACGATCTGCCGGATCCGGGACCGTCGGGCCGGAGGCGACCAGCGCCGGGTCGTCACCGGGAATGTCCGAGACAACCAAGGAGACCACCTTCGCGGGATGTGCCGCCGCCGCGAGGCGTCCACCCTTGATCCTGCTGAGATGCTTGCGCACCGCGTTCATCTGCCCGATCGGCGCGCCCGAGGCCAGCAGCGCCTCGTTCACCGCGATCTCGTCGGCCAGCGTCAGCCCCAGGGGTGGCGCCGGCAGGAGGGCAGATCCACCGCCGCACACCAAGGCAACGACCAGATCCTCGGACGTGAGCCCGGCGACGGTCGACAGCAGTCGTTCAGATGCCGCCAATCCGTTCGCATCGGGCACGGGGTGGTTGGCTTCCAGCACCTCGACGTGGCGGGTCGGGCAAGCGTATCCGTAGCGCGTCACCACAACGCCCCCGACGGGCCCATCCCAAAGCGACTCGAACGCGGCAGCGAGCTGTGCCGCGCCCTTGCCGGCTCCGACAACTATCGTCTTGCCCTTTGGGCGTTCTGGCAGATGCGCGGCGAGCGCCTTCATCGGGTCCGCAGCCGCAACAGCGGTATGAAACAGATTCGTCAGGAAGGCGCGCGGATCATTCAACAGGCTCATCCCGGCGCCTCAATCAGGATCGTGGGACGGGGCGCCCTGCGCCACCCACGGCCGTGTCAGGTCTATCAGACGCGCATCAAGCGCCTCGACCTCGAGCGCCAGTTCGCCGTCACCTGCCAACGTCATCACAACTCGCCCTGTGCCGTCTTCACCCGGCTCGAAAGTCAGTGACAGAAGCGCGTAGACGGTGTCCTTGTCGGCCGGATCGAGACCGAGCGAGCGCATCGCGAGCACGTCATCGAAGACCAGCGCGGTGCGTACGCGCTCGAATGCGCGTCCCTGGCGGGCGGCGACCTCATGGTCCTCCCAGCGGAAGCGGTTGACCAGAAGAACGACCCGGCGGCGACGGCGCAGCCAGGCAACCTCGCCGGCCAGACCCACCGCGTCCTGGATCAGCGCTGAGATCACCGAGATGTCGTCGGGATCCGTGGCCGCAATCCGCAGCGGGCGGTCCGAAAAGACCGCGTCCTCGTATCTGGCGTCGTTCACCGGTCCGTCAGTCCTTGTCCCCGATCCGCTCGATCCCGGCACCGCAGCCGCCAAGCTTCTGCTCGACCCTCTCATAGCCGCGGTCGAGATGGTAGACCCGGCTGACCACGGTTTCCCCCTCGGCCGCGAGGCCCGCGAGGATCAGGCTGACCGAGGCGCGCAGGTCCGTTGCCATCACGGGGGCGCCGCGCAGTTGCTGCACGCCCGAGACGGTGGCGATTCCGCCATGGATGTCGATATGGGCCCCCATACGCAGCATTTCCGGCACGTGCATGAAGCGGTTCTCGAAGATCTTCTCCGAGATGTGCGAGGTGCCCTCCGCCACGGTCATCAGCGCCATCATCTGCGCCTGAAGGTCGGTGGGAAAGCCGGGGAAGGGCTCGGTCTCGATATCGACGGCACGCACGATCCCGTTGGCGCGGCGCACGCGCAGCCCGCCGGCGACGTCTTCGACGTGGATATCGGCGGCCTCCAACCGGTCGATCAGAGCACCGACGAGGCGGCGGTCGCCCCCTTTGACGGTCACGTCGCCGCCGGCAATCGCGGGGGCGATCATGTAGGTCCCCATCTCAACGCGGTCGGCGAGCACGCGGTGGGTGGCACCGTGCAGCCGGTCAACGCCTTCGATCTCGATCGTGCCGGTGCCCGCGCCCTCGATCCGCGCGCCCATAGCGGTGAGGCAGGCGGCGAGGTCAGGGATCTCGGGCTCGCGCGCGGCATTCTTGAGGATCGTCGTCCCCTTCGCCAGCGTCGCCGCCATCATCAGGTTCTCGGTCGCACCGACCGAGACGAATGGGAACTCGATCTCAGCGCCCTTCAGCCCGCCTGGGGCCGCAGCGTTCACATAGCCGTCCGAAAGCTCAAGCTCCGCACCCAGCTGCTCGAGCCCCGAGAGATGCAGATCAACAGGCCGCGCCCCGATCGCGCAGCCGCCGGGCAGCGAGACCCGGGCATGACCGTCGCGCGCCAGCATCGGCCCCAGCACCAGGATCGACGCGCGCATCTTTCGCACGATGTCGTAATGCGCGGTGTGGCTGGTCAGCGCGTGGGCCGAAATCGCGAGCACGTTGCCGTCCTGCAGCGCCGACACCTCGCAGCCGAGCGAGCTCAGCAGATCGCTCATTGTTCGGATGTCGGCGAGACGCGGCGCGTTCGTCAGAGTCAGCGGCTCGTCCGTCAGCAACGCCGCCGGCATGAGCGTGAGGCAGGCGTTCTTGGCGCCCGAAATCTCGATCTCGCCGTGAAGCGGCCGGCCACCTGTGATCCTGATCCGATCCATACTGCTCTGCCCTTTTCAGGTCTTCTGCTTCGCCGGAGGTGGCGTCTTGGCCGTGTCCGATCCGCCGCGCCGCTTGGCCTGAGCCTTGCGACGCCGCAGATTCGCCCGCAGTGCCTCGGCCAGGCGTTCGGCCCGCGCATCAGCCGGCTTCTTCTTGTCGCCCTCAGCCATGGCAGGGCACATACCCAAGCCGCCCCGCGCCGTCCAGTGCGCGGGGGCAGTAAAAATCGTGCAGGATCGCACTCAGTCCAGCTGGTAGCCCGGCGTGGATTTGGACAGCGCCCTCTCCGCGTCGGTCATGCCCTCGGGGATCCCTTCGAAGAGCGGCGTGGTCAGGTAGCGCTCCCCCGTGTCTGGCAGCATGCAGAGGATCACGGAACCTGGTTCCGCCGTCGCCGCAATGTCGAGCGAGACCTTGAAGGTCGAGCCCCCGGAGACGCCGGTGAAGATCCCCTCCTTGCTCGCGAGGTCGCGGGCGCAGGTGATCCCGTCGGCTCCGGCGACGGGCACGAGATCGTCGTAGAGGCCGCCGTCGATGGATTCCTGCAGCACGTTCGGAATGAAGTCGGGCGTCCAGCCCTGGATCGGGTGGGGGTTGAAGGCCGGGTGGCTTTCGGCAGGCTGGTGCTCGGCATTGCGGGCCTGCACGTGCCCACTGGCGATCAGCTGCGCATTGTCGGGCTCGGACAGGATGATCTTGGTATCTGGCCGGGCTTCGCGCATCACGCGCCCGATCCCCGTCACCGTACCGCCCGTGCCGTAACCCGTGACGATGTAGTCGAGCCGTTTGCCCTCGAAATCGGCCAGGATCTCGCGCGCGGTTGTCGCCTCGTGGATATCGGCGTTCGCCTTCGTCTCGAACTGGCTGGCCAGGAACCAGCCGTTCGCCTCGGCCAGCTCGACTGCCTTGCGGTACATCCCGAAGCCCTTCTCGGCCTTGGGCGTCAGCACCACCTTCGCCCCCAGCATCCGCATCAGGCGGCGCCGCTCGATCGAGAACGTCTCGACCATCGTGATGACCAGCGGGTAGCCTTTTTGCGCGCACACCATCGCCAGGCCGATCCCGGTGTTGCCGCTGGTCGCCTCGACCACCGTCTGGCCAGGCTTCAGCGCGCCGGAGCGCTCCGCCGCCTCGATGATGTTCACGGCGAGGCGGTCCTTGACCGAGGCCGCGGGATTGAAGGCCTCGGCCTTCACATAGATCGTGACGCCGTCTGGGCCGAGGTTGTTGACCCGGATGCAGGGCGTATCGCCAATGGTGTCGAGCACGCTGTCGTACAGCTTGCCGCGGCCGTGGGTGGTGCGGATTCCGGATTCGAGTGCCATCTTCCTGTCCAATCTTCTGGTGGCGGGGTGTGGCGAAGCTAACACCCGGGCGCGCCATGGCAACCGCCCTCACGGTGCGGTGTGCACAAGGTGCTTGCCCTTTCCACGATTTTGAGGGCGATACTATCCCACTCGGACCAGGGAAACACCTGGCCGCAAGGGAGGCCCGCGATGACCGTGGCAACAAAGACGCGGCGCAGCGGACGCCGACGGGGCACAGGTCCCGCGATTGCGCAACGTCCCTGGGGCCAGCCCCGTAACGCCCGCCCCCCGGTCGAGATCCTCAGCCGCGACGCCGTCGAGATGATCCACCGCGAGACCCTGCGCGTGCTGAAAGAGGTCGGGCTCAAGGTCACGTCGGACCGGGCGATGGACGTGTTCGAGGCCGCGGGCGCCAGGGTCGATCGCGACAACCAGCGTGTCCAGATGGACGAGGATCTGGTCGAGGCGCAGATCGCGCTCGCCCCGAGCCGCTTCATGGCGATGCCGCGCAACCCCGAACGCTCGGTGATCATCGGGGACGGCTACCTGGCGTTCACGCCCTGCGGGACACCCGCCTATTGCTCGGACCTCCAGCGCGGTCGTCGCGAAGGCACGTTGGCCGATTCCCAGGACCTCATCCGGCTGGGTCACATGCTGAACACCGTTCATCTCTTCGGCAGCCTGCAGGTCGAGCCGAACGATGTGCCGCCAGACCTCCGCCCGCTCGAGGCATATGCGTCCTTTGCCACACTCACCGACAAGTCGTGGCGCATGTTCGCGGCAACGCCCAGGGGGGTCGAGGACGCCGTGGCGATCCACGCCCTGGCCGCGGGCACGACGCCAGAGGCGCTGAAGGGGCAGACCGCGCTCTTCAACCATGCCATGGTGAACTCACCCCTGATCCTCGACGGCATGCAGGCCGACGGCGTGATCGAGACCGCGCGGGCGGGCCAAGCCAGCATCATCACGGCCTTTGCGATGGCAGGTGCCATGGCGCCCATCACCATGGCGGGCACGCTGGTGCAGCAGAATGCCGAGATCCTGGCGACCGTGGTGCTGGCTCAGCTCGCCAGACCCGGCGCGCCTGTTGTCTACGGCGCGGTCGCGACCAACGTCGACATGAAGTCAGGCTCTCCGATGTTTGGCACGCCCGAGCATGCACAGGGGCTGATCGCGAGCGGTCAGTTGGCGGCGCGCTATCGGCTGCCCTACCGGCCGGGCGGCTACACGGCCTCGAACTCGGTCGATGCGCAGGCGATTTACGAGACCCAGATGTCGCTCTGGGCATCGATGCTGGGCCAGGGGCACCTGTTCTTCCACGCGCTCGGCTGGCTCGAGGGCGGGCTGACGTGTTCGTTCGAGAAGATGATCGTGGATGCCGAAATGCTGCAGGGCTTCAGCGCGTTCCTGGAGCCCATGGAGATCACGTCCGACAGCCTGGCGTTTGACGCAATCGCCGAGGTCGGGCCCGGCGGCCACTACTTCGGCACGGCCCATACTCTGGCGCGCTACGAGGATGCGTTCTACGCGCCGATGCTCTCGCAATCCGCCACCTATCAGGCGTGGGAGGAACAGGGGAGCCGGACCGCCACCGAGCGTGCAGGCGACATCTGGCGGCAGCTTCTGGCCGACTATCACCCCCCTGCGATGGATCCGGCAATCGTCGAGGAAATCCACGCCTACAAGGCCCGGCGCAGCGCGGAGATCCTGGCGGGCGAGTAGCCGGCTTGGTCCTGTCGCTGGCCGGTTGTCGGCTCTGTGAGCCGAGACGAGAGCGCTGCTCTCGTGCTCTCGAGGTACTTTCGGCCAGATGAAGAGGCCAAGTCGGTGCACGGGGCCGGACGGTGTGGCAAGCTGAGCTCGGGCCCTCAGGCCGCGACCGTCAGCCCACCCTGGCGCACGATGAACGCGGCAATCTCGTCGACCCCGCGGCCCTTTCGAAGCTCGGTGAACACGAAGGCGCGCTCGCCCCGCATGCGCTTGGCGTCGCGGTCCATCACGTCGAGCGAAGCTCCCACGTGCGGCGCCAGATCAGTCTTGTTGATGACCAGGAGATCCGAGCGCGTGATGGCGGGGCCGCCCTTGCGCGGAATCTCCTCGCCCGCCGCCACGTCGATCACATAGATCGTCAGGTCCGCAAGCTCCGGCGAGAACGTGGCCGAGAGGTTGTCGCCCCCGCTCTCGATCAGCACGAGGTCGAGATCAGGGTGCAGGCCCGTCAGCTCCGCCACCGCCGCGAGGTTGATCGAGGCATCCTCCCGGATCGCCGTGTGCGGGCAGCCCCCGGTCTCGACGCCCCTGATCCTGTTGAGAGGCAGCGCCTGCATGCGCATCAGGGCCTCGGCGTCCTCCTGCGTGTAGATATCGTTCGTGATCGCGGCGATCGAGAACCGCTCGCGCAGCGCCTTGCAGAGCGCCGCCGTCAGCGTCGTCTTGCCGGCGCCGACCGGGCCGCCGATCCCGACGCGCAGGGGGCCATGGGGGCTACTCATCACGCGCTTTCTCCTCCGCAAAGACCTCCAGGGCCGCGTTCAGACCGTTGATCGCCGCCGGAAACCCACCATAGAGCGCCATCTGCCATATGACCTCGCCGATCTCCCGCTCGGTTGCGCCCGCCCGCAGGGCCGCCGCGATGTTCACCTTGAGTTGCGGGCGCGTTTGCCCGCCCAACGCCGTCAGCGCCGCGACCGTCGCCAGCCAGCGGGTCTTCGTGTCCAGCCCGTCACGCGCGTACTGCTGGCCCCAGGCAAAATCGACCACCGAGCGCGACAGCCCCGGCACCAGCGTATCATAGCGCCCCTGAAGGGCCGCCTCCATCCCTGGATTGAACTCCTCGGCCAGGGCCTTGCCCGCCTGATAGGTCTCGTCCGTCATGTCCGAAACAACCTCACGTCCTGCGTCTCGTGGCGCATCGAGGCGATGTCCGCACCGAAGCCAAACCCGCCGATGTCATCCAACGTGGCGCGTTCAGCCTCCCGCGCCACCGCCAGGACCTCGTCCATCAGGGCCGCCACGATCGCCTGCCCGTCGCTCTGACCCAACGGCACCAGCCTCACGCAGGCCGACACCAGGTTGGCGACATAGGCCTGCAGGAACACGGCCAACGTCTCTGCCAGCGCGATCCCATGCTGCGCCGCCGCGCGGCCAACTGCAACCGGATAGGGCGCGGGTCCGGTCCCGCCCCAGGCGCTGGCAGTCACCTGCGCGAAGGCCGCGCCCTGCGCTTCGGTCTCAACCAGCCGCTCGGCCGACGGGGCGAGGGCCGCAGCCAGCTCGGCCAGATCAGCCAGAGCCGTCATGTCGCCATCGACCTCCGCCCGCCAGGCATGGGCGAGCAGGATCGCATCCGTCCGCCCCGCCCCGTGCACCAGGCAATCGCCGATCCACGCCCGGGCGGTCGGCCCGTCAGACACCAGCCCCTCACCCACTGCCCACTCAAGCCCCTGCGAATAGGTGTAGGCCCCGACCGGATAGCCGGGCGAGAGCCAGGCGTGCAGCTTGTAGAGCGCCTTGGTCATTCCGACGGGGTGTAACCCGCCGCCAGGCGCTCGGTCTTGCCCGCGCGGCGAAAGGCCAGTTCGCGCAACAGCCTGATGGTCGGCTTCGCCGAGAAACACAGGCTGCCGATCAGGAACATCCACGTCGCCATGTATGTCGTCTCCTCCCAGAAAAAGAAGATCGAGCCGACGACGAACAGCAGGGCCGCAGAGAAGTCCACGATCGTGAAGGCGAACTCATACGCAATATGGATCTGCGTGTGTTCGGGGCTGAGGCGGCTGGCCCCGGGATGAAAGAATGACATGGCGGCCTCGGTGTTAGGGGTGATGGTGGCGGTGCGGGATATGTGCATTGGGGTCTGCCTGGGGGTCGTGAGAATGCGCGTGCCCATGCGTCCGCCCGTGCCCGTATGCCCCACCCTCGGGTTGGAACGGTCCTTCTGCGTGGCGTACGTCCGCGCCGAGACCACGCAACATGTCCTCCAGCACGTGGTCGCGCCGGATCAGCAGGCAATCGGCGCGCACCTCACAGGGGGTATGGCGGTTACCGATGTGCCAGGCTAGCCGGGCGAGGTCGCCACGCACTTCGGCCACGGGTTCTGCAGCCGCGTGAATCACAATATCGGTGCCATCCGCAGCAACGACGTGGGCACCATCCGCATAGGAGCGCGCCTCGGCCGCATCGATGAGAACCTCCCGGCCCGTGTCCGTGATAACCAGGCGGCGGCGAAAGTAGCGCGCCTCGTAGTCCAGCGTGACGGTCTCGGTCATGGGTGTGGGTCGACTCTCTGCAGATGCATTTGGCATACGTTTGTCATACGCAAATCATACGCGAGTCATACACGCGTCTTGACATCTCAGAACAGGAAGTAGCGCTGCGCCATCGGCAGCACCTCGGCGGGCTCGCAGGTAAGCAGCTCACCGTTTGCATGGACCTCGTACGTCTCGGGGTTCACGTCGATGTCGGGTGTCGCGTCGTTCAGGATCATGTCCTTCTTGCCAATCCCACGGGTGTGCTTCACAGGCGCTGTTTTCTTCGCCAAACCAAGCACTTGGCCGATGTTCTCGGCGTGCGCCGCTTCGGACACAAAGGTGATCGACGAGTTCTCAAGGCTCCGTCCAAATGCCCCGAACATCGGCCGCGTATAAACCGGTTGCGGCGTCGGGATCGAGGCGTTCGGGTCGCCCATCTGCGCACAAGCTATCGTTCCACCTACCAGAACCATCTCTGGCTTTACGCCGAAAAATGAAGGATTCCAAAGGCATAGGTCGGCTCTCTTGCCTTCCTCGATCGAGCCTATCTCGTGGCTGATCCCATGCGCGATCGCCGGATTGATCGTGTACTTGGCAATGTAGCGCCGGACGCGGAGGTTGTCGTTCTCCCCCGTCTCGTCAGCCAGGCGGCCGCGCTGGCGCTTCATCTTGTCGGCGGTCTGCCAGGTGCGGATGGCAACTTCGCCCACGCGACCCATCGCCTGGCTGTCCGACGCGATGATCGAGAACGCCCCCATATCGTGCAAAATGTCTTCTGCTGCAATGGTTTCGCGCCTGATCCTCGACTCGGCAAAGGCCACATCCTCGGGGATCGACTTGTCCAGGTGGTGGCACACCATGAGCATGTCCAGATGCTCCTCGAGCGTGTTCACCGTGAAGGGCCTCGTCGGATTGGTCGAGCTTGGGATGACGTGATCCAACCCGCAAACCTTAATGATATCAGGGGCATGGCCGCCCCCCGCGCCTTCGGTATGGAAGGCATGGATGGTTCGCCCCTTCATGGCGGCGACGGTGTTCTCGACAAACCCGCTCTCGTTCAGGGTATCCGTATGGATCATCACTTGGACGTCCATGTCGTCGGCGACGCTCAGACAGCAGTCTATCGCGGCAGGGGTCGTTCCCCAATCTTCGTGCAATTTCATAGCACAAGCGCCACTTGTTACCATCTCGACCAGGGCCGCCGGTTGGCTCGCATTGCCCTTGCAGGACAGCCCGAAGTTCATCGGGAACGCGTCGAGCGCCTGCAACATCCGACCTATATGCCAAGGGCCGGGGGTGCATGTTGTGGCCAGCGTGCCGTGCGCAGGACCCGTCCCGCCGCCCAGCATGGTCGTGATGCCCGAGTGCAGGGCGTCCTCAATCTGCTGCGGGCAGATGAAGTGAATATGCGCATCAAAGCCGCCTGCGGTCAGGATTCTCCCCTCCCCTGCAATGGCTTCAGTGCCCGGACCGACGATGATGTCGACGCCCGGTTGCGTGTCCGGGTTGCCCGCCTTGCCGATCTTGTGGATGCGCCCGTCGCGGAGGCCCACATCGGCCTTGTAGACCCCTGAGTGGTCGACGATCAGGGCGTTGGTGATCACGGTGTCCACGGCGCCGTCCGCACGCGTGACCTGGGACTGGCCCATGCCATCACGGATGACCTTACCACCGCCGAATTTGACCTCCTCACCGTAGGTTGTGAGGTCTTTCTCAACTTCGATGAAGAGCTCGGTATCCGCCAGGCGCACCTTGTCGCCAGTGGTCGGGCCGAACATGGCGGCATAGGCGGGGCGGGGGATGGATGTGGGCATGTTTTCTATCCTGTTGTTGTCGCTGACGGCTCTTTCAAGCGCTCAAACACAACTTCCATCGCAATCGCGATCAAAGAGAATCCCACAGTCGCCTGTATCCAGAGCAATTTCTCACCATCTTCAAACTCCGCAGCAGCCACGCTGGTTTCGATCCACCGTCGAGACCTTGGTCTTTCAAGTGCTTCGCGCAGCCTATGGCGTGGAATCCTCTTCACTGAAAACACGTCTGCACTCAACACCGCGTTCTGAGGCCAAAAACAGTCTTCACCTCTAAAGTACCTGACCTGATCCAATGAGACTCGACAGTCTGGTTGATTGGGAAACGAGAAATCTAGTTTGGGGGGCCCATCTAAACTTAGGTGTTTCAACTCATAGTCGTGGAGCGGGAACCGCTCAATTGGATCTGGCCAACTCACAGATCCCCCATCACCTTCTGATTGAACCCAAAAACCCGCCTGTCACCGCCGTAGGGGATCAGGGTCACCTCACGCTCCTGACCGGGCTCGAAGCGCACGGCGGTTCCGGCAGCGATGTCCAACCGCATGCCACGCGCGGCGTCGCGGTCGAAGCTAAGCCCCGGATTTGTCTCGGCAAAATGGTAGTGGCTACCAACCTGCACAGGCCGGTCGC
>JBCCDA010000016.1:0-57177 GCA_039033215.1 Pseudomonadota bacterium
CATCGGGGGTCGTGACCCGCACGGTGCCGACCTCGCGCCCCTCGGCGATCTTGCCGGTCGACAGGGCCGAGGCCTGGCCCCTCTCCCAGGTCAGGATCACTCCCGCCTCCTCCAGCCGCCCGTCCGCATCGCGCAGCCGCTGCAAGGGCCAGGCACGCGCACCCACCCGGACAACCCGGGTCAGCGGGTGGATGTCATGCGGCGGTGGCGGCCCCTTGTAGAGGAACGGGCGCCCGGTGTCGTAGTTCTCATAGGGGTTGATGCCGTAGGGCCGGTCATGCCCGTCGGGCCGCGCCATCACCAACCCGTCCGGGTGGCGGGCGCGGAAGTGCGCCCAGCTCTCCAGCACGGCGGGGATCTGCACCAGCTCCGCCCCGGTCAGGCTGCCCGCGATCGCCTCGCCCGTGAACTGCTGCCACCAGCTGAAGGTCTGGCGGTCGTACATGATCATGTCCGAAAAGCGCAGGAGGCCCGAGACGCCCAGCTCCAGCACCTGTCCATCGAGGCGGCGGTCGAACACCAGCCCGGAGTTGCAGAGCGGACAGAAGGTGACGGCGATGGGTACGCCCCCGATCTCGTCGTTCACGATCTCATGCCACATCAGATAGCGCACGGGGTAGGCGCGCGGGATCTGACCGGGCAGGCCGACCGACATGACGGGCTCGCGCGAGCCCACGGCCGGCTCGTCGGCGACGGGGTTCATCTCTGGCCCTGTGATCGCCGGGATCCCGTCGCGGGGCGGGCCGCCGGAGAAGACCTCTGCCGGATCGACAGCGATGCGCGAGAAATCCGTCTCGGGCCAGGCGGATTTCCAGGCGCCGGGAACTTCGCCGGGCGCATCTGCCCAGGCGGGCAGGGTCAGCAGGATCAGAAGGGCACACAGCAAACGGCGCATTGGACACTCCTCTTTTGGAGCAACCAGCATACGCGATGTTTGGTGATCCGTGCCGCAGTCGCGATCACGTCTCGGCGAGAGGTCTGTCCGGGCGCCTGCAAGCCGAATGCGCGGGGCTTGGCCCGCGCACCCGTTGTCTCAATGCCGCGGGATCAGCCTTCGGCGACCGTCACCTTCACCATCTGGTCAGGTTCGCTCACCGATCCGTTGCCGCCCGCGCCGCGTTTGATCTTGTCGACATGTTCCATGCCCGAGGTGACGCGGCCCCAAACGGTGTACTGACCGTTCAGGAAGTGTCCTTCGTCGAACATGATGAAGAACTGCGAGTTGGCCGAGTTCGGGTCCTGTGCCCGCGCCATGCCGCAGACGCCGCGATCGAAGGGAAGTTTCGAGAACTCCTGCGGGAGGTTCCCGTGCTCCGAGCCGCCGGTGCCCGCGCGCGGGCTGCACGCGCCGTCACCGTCGACCTTGCCATGCTCGACATCGCCTGTCTGCGCCATGAAGCCGTCGATCACCCGGTGAAAGGCGATGCCGTCATAGGCGCCCTCGCTGGCCAGCGCCGTGATGCGCTCGACGTGCTTGGGTGCGACGTCTGCCAGCATCTCGATCTCGACAGCGCCCTCTTTAAGTTCAATCGTCATCGTTGGGTTTGCCATGGGTCCGGTCCTCTTTTTGTAACTGCTCTGATCTCAGCCTGCTGGCGCCGCTTCCAGGTAGACCTTGATCATCCTGTCGGGCCGCGACACGGCCCCGTTCTGGTTGCGGGCACCTAGCTTGATGTTGTCCACATGCTCCATCCCCTCGATCACGCGGCCCCATACGGTGTAGCTGCCGTCGAGACCGCTGTTGCGGTCGAACATGATGAAGAACTGGCTGTTGGCCGAGTTGACCGAGTGACCGCCGCGGGCTGCGCCGACAACGCCGCGCTCGAACGGGATGTTCGAGAATTCAGCCTGCAAGTCCGGCAAATCCGATCCGCCAAATCCTGCCTGACGGTCGACCGATCCATCGGCCGCGACCTTGCCATACTGGACATCGCCGGTCTGTGCCATGAAGCCGTCGATCACCCGGTGGAAGGCGATCCCGTCATAGGCGCCGCTCTTTGTCAGCGCGATGACGCGTTCGACGTGTCCAGGGGCCACATCCTCGAGCAGATCGATCACGACCCGCCCGGATTTCAGTTCGATCACCAGATGCTCTTCCGCGCTTGCGGGCAGGGCAAGACCCAGCACCAGCGCCAATGCGGCGACAAGACGATACATGATACCTCCCGTGTTTCTCGCCCTTCCCGTAGCCGGTGATCCGCCGCCGGTCAAACCTCCACCTTGGCGTCACCGCGTCGCGGCGCTACCCTTGACCCATGACCCATGCGACATCCTTCATCGAGGACGAGGAGACGCTCCGCGCTCTTCACCACAAACCGATGAGCCGGGCGACCGACAAGGTGCTGACGGCGCTCGATTCCCATTGCAAACAGATCCTCTCGCTCTCGCCGTTCTGCGTGTTGTCCACGCAAGGTCCGCAGGGCGCTGACGTCAGCCCCAGGGGCGATCCGCCCGGTTTTGCGCGGGTGCTCGACGACCGGACGCTGCTGCTGCCCGACAGGGTGGGCAACAACCGGCTTGATGCCATGGCGAACATCCTGGCCAATCCGCGCGTCGGGCTGCTCTTTCTGGTGCCCGGGATGAACGAGACCCTGCGTATCAACGGCACCGCGCGGATCACGGACGACGCGGCGCTGCTTGCGGGGTCCGAGATGCAGGGGCGCCCCCCCAAGATCGGCGTCCTGATCGCGATCGAGGAGGCTTTCGTCCACTGTGGCAAGGCGATGACACGCTCGAAGCTCTGGGACCCGGACAGCCAGATCGACCGCTCGGTGCTGGTCAGCTACAGCCAGATGCTGCTCGAGCACACGGCCGGTCTCAGCCCGGAAGACAACGCCCGCATGGACAAGATCATGGCGGAACGGGGGCTCTACTGATGACCACGTTCGCTATCCTGGCCTATGACGGTATCGAGCCGATCGACATCGGGGCGACCTTCGGTGTGCTCTCGATGGCCAGGCGCGTGGCGCAGTCGCTGTCGTTCTTTGTTGTGGCGCCCGAGAAAGGGGCTGTGGTCATGGCCAACGATCTGGTGCTGCAGGCACCGTTTGGCGTGGCCGAGGCGCCCACGGCGGATGTGACCATGGTGCTCGGCGGTCCGGGGTGGGAGGCCGCGTCGCGCGATCCACGTATCCTCGATCATCTGCAGGCGATTGCGCCCGATCAGGTGCTCGCGTCGGTCTGCACGGGGGGCATGATCCTCGCGGCAGCCGGATTGCTGGCGGGCCACCGTGCGACCACCAAGGACCAGATCTTGCCCGGCGAGACGCGTCCGCTGGATCTGCTCGGCCAGAACCCGGGCGTGGACGCCACGAGCGCCCGGATCGTTGACGAAGGTCGGATTGTCACCGGAGGGGGTGTCAGTCTGGGCATCGACATGACGCTCTACCTCCTGGGCCGCTTTGAGGGGCAGACCGTGCGCGACGAGACCGCACGAGTGCTGGAATACGGCCATTCATACCGCGTGAACGCCGAACGTCTTGGCGATCTGATCGCCAAATAATTGCGATTTATTTTTCTAAATAATTTTTCGAGACTATAAATATATCTGAAATTTCGGATTAATAACTCGCAAAATTTCAAAAAAAGTATATGTATTAAGCCCGGAAGGGTAAAATCACATGGCAATGCTGATTAACGAGGACATCAAAGTGTCCTCCAAGACCCATCTGACATTCGGCACCTGGTACATCGGATTTGTCTGTTCTGCGTGTGATGAGCGGGTGGGCTTGTTCACCGACAGCTCAAATGGATCACGCTCCCATGGGATCGACGGGACCGGTATGCTGGAAGTGCGCTGCCCCAGTTGCGGTAACGAGCAGACGCAGGCGGCCAAGCTGCTGGTTCAGTTCCAGTTCTTTCCGCGCGCGCGCTAGCTGCGTCCAGACACAACGGCAATCCGACAGCAGATCGGCTCAGCCCCGCACGACCTTGTCCCAAGGATACCGGGTCAGATCGTGACCGGAGGAGGGGTTAGCCTCGGCATCGAGATGACGCTCTACCTGCTCGGCCGCCTAGAGGGCGAGCCCACCTGCGCCGAGACCGCCGGCAGTCTGGAATACGAAGCCGCCTACAAGGCGAACGCCCAGCGCCTACCGGACTTGGCCTGACCTGCCTTTCATCGCGTTGTTTAGAGTGGACACCTCGCCAGCCTAGAGAGCCTCTATGCGGAATCTGTTGCCTTCTGAAAGAGTAACGCCCGTGTCCGGTTTCGGATACTTGTTCACGACCCAATCTCCTGCGAGGTTGGCGCAGCACCAGTCAAGTGAAAGTACCCGAAGAGCAGTGAGAGACATATTGCCCATCGCGCACTTCGAATGCATTCAGAAAGCAAACTGGGATGTAGGTTACCCGGTTTTTGACGCGTACGATTTCTGCGAACGAGTCTATCCGATTAGAAAAGCTGCGCGGGACATACCGTTGGAGAGACTCATGAGGGCTGAGTGCGTACAAGACTTATGCGTGTCGTTTGCGAACTGCTTGGATGGGTGCGTTCGGCCCAATTTTCGAAACCCTAGGGGTTGGCAGGATTTCGTTGGTGACTGGACAGTCGATTTTAACGTCGACGAGATGCATTTTTCTGAAAGTGGCCCTTATGTCTTGGCAATCCTATTCCACAATCACCTTACAATCCTCGGTTTGCTTACGTCATGGACAATAGTTGACGTACTTGGACGACACATGGGACTTCCGCCTATTCAGATAACCCAAGATGGGCTTGGGAGGCTTTTGGAAGACCTTTCTATTGGAGGCCCTCCAATCTTCGACGTCGAAGCCATGCGTAGCGAATTTCCAGATCGCTATTCTCTGTAGCGTTGTGCTTCGATTGTCCATCACTCCTGAAACCCGGACGTGTGTGCACGCTGCAGCATCCAGTCGCTTTGGGCTCGGAGCCGTCGTTGATGGCCTTCGCGATTGAAGTAAGACGTCGGTTCGGGTGCTACTCCCTTATTGGGCTCTTCTGTCAGGCGGCTCGCTCACGTCTTGGCGGTTGGCGGCGGCGCGGAGTTGCAATGTCGTGGTTCGGCTTGGCGGCCCGGTCGATCAGCGCACTCTCAGGCATTTGAGTTAAGTTTGAATGAATGCAGAGGTTGTCCGCGGCTGCGGTCCAAGCCGACTTTCAGCGCGCACATTTGGCATACGTTTGTCATACGCAAATCATACGTAAGTCATCCACGGGTTTTGACAGCGCCAGTCAGCTCAGCAGGGTCCTGTCCCAAGGATAGCGGGTCAGGTTCTCGACGCCGTTCTCGGTGATCAGAACCTGGTCCTCCAGCTTGATGCCGTCCTGCGCGCCGGGGATGCCCAGATAGGCCTCGACGCAGAGGCACATCCCGGGCTCCAGCACATAGTCGTTGCCCTTGGGCGGCAGGTCGCAGGGCCATTTGATCGACGGCCACTCGTCACACAGCCCCACGCCGTGCATCTTCGAGCCATAGCGCTGCGGCAAGAACTCCTCGGCCAGCTCGCGTCCGGCATAGGTGACCTCTTCGAAGGTCATGCCGGGCTTGAGGCTGGCAGTGTTTTCCTCAATCAAAGCAACGGCCTCACGGTAGAGGCGGCGTTGTTCCTTGGATGGCTCCTCGGGCCCGATCCACCAGGTCCGGGAGAGGTCTGCGCACATCCCGTAGACCCCGATCATGTCGGTATCGAAGGCAAAGAGCTCGTTCTCCTGAAGTACCCGCGGCCCGCATTCCTGCATCCAGGGGTTGGTGCGGGGGCCGGAGTTCAGGATCCGCGTCTCGATCCACTCCCCGCCGCGGATGTGATTGCCATGCTGCATGACGGCCCAGGCGTCTACCTCGGTGATGCCGGGGCGGACCATCTCCTCCATCTCCTCCATGGCTTTTTCACAGGAGAAGAGGGCACAGCGCATGGCATGGATCTCGTCGAGGCCCTTGATCACGCGGGTCTTCTCGGTCAACTCCTCGCCGTCGTGCACCTCGAGCCCTGCGGCTTCCAGCGCCCGGATGCCGTGCAGCTGCATCTTGTCCACGGCAACGCGGCGGTTCTGGCCCGCGCCATGCGCCTTCATCAGCTCCAGGATCTGCGCGGCCAGGTTATCGGCGCGTTCGTGTGCCATGTCGCCGGCGGAGAAGTAGAAGAGCCCCGCCATGTCACGCACCTCGCGCACCAGCGGATTGAAGGACGAGAGATGCGCCGTCCGGACGTAGTCCCATGTGACCATGTAGCCGTCGGGGAAGACGGCCGTCAGCCGGAACGGGTTGTGCGCGTTCCAGAGCTGCATGTTCGTCGTGTCGGTCGCATAGCGGATGTTCAGAGGATCCGTCAGCAGCAGCGCCCCGTAGTCCCAGGTATCCAGCGCAGCGACCAGGCGGGCGTGGCGGAAGGTGCGCATGCGCTCGAGGTTGGGTACCTCGATCCCGGCAGCGGCCCATTCGTCGAACGCGAGCTTTGTCGGCCCGATCTCGACGCGGTCGTTGTCGTCTGGTGTGCCGTCGGGCCGGACCGGCGTGCCGCCGATCTTGCGGGTATCGGCGTAATGCTCGTTCATAATGCGCTCCCCTTTTCAGTTAGCGTAGCCGCGTGACGCCGCAAATCTGCCAAGAAAGCGTCAATTGCCGTCGCGAAGAGAGCATGTCGGTGCCGTTGACAGGGTCGTTGGGCCGGGGCACGACCATGGTGATGGACCCGGTCAGACGCCAGTACGAAGCCTATCCCTATCCCGCCCGTGACCCGGCGGATGAAGCGCGGCGTCTGATCGAAGGCTCGCCGTCCCACCCGGTCGAGATCGACCACTATGTCTTCGGCGGGCGGCGGGACTGGTCGCAGCCGTTTCGCGCACTCGTCGCTGGCGGCGGGACGGGCGATGGCCTGATCATGCTGGCGCAGAAGCTCGCCGACATCGGCTGTCCGGCGGACATCACCTATATCGACATGTCCGAAGCCTCGCGCGAGATCGCCGAGGCACGGGCCAGGGCACGCGGGCTGGACGTCAGGTTCATCACCGGCGATCTGCTTGCCGCGGCCGACATGGGCCCATTCGACTACATCGACTGCTGCGGGGTGTTGCACCACTTGCCCGATCCCGACGCTGGGTTTCAGGCGTTGTCGGCGGCGCTGGCATCGGACGGTGGGATCGGCCTAATGGTCTACGCGCCCTACGGCCGGTCGGGGGTCTACCCGCTGCAGGCGGCGTTCGGCACGCTCCTCGCCACGGACGCGCCGGAGGAGAAGGTGAGGCTGGCGCGGGCCGCGCTGGGGGCGTTGCCGCCCTCGCATCCCTTTTCGCTCAATCCGGTGCTTGGCGATCACGAAGCGTCGGACGCCGGGCTCTACGATCTCCTGATCCATGCGCGGGACCGGGCCTATACGGTGGCAGAACTGGGCGCGGCGCTGGACGGGGCTGGGCTTGGCCTGGTCTCGGTCCTTGGGCGCACGCGGTACGATCCGCTTCGGTACCTGCCCGATTGTGCGGCGCTTGCCAAAAGGGTGAAGCAACTCGACCCGATCGCACGGCTGGCGGTCGGTGAGCAGTTGTCGGGCAATCTGAAGACGCACATCGCCTATGCGGTGAAAGCGGGGCGGGCGGACAAGGCCGAGGCGCGGCCAACCAAACCCGACCTTGTTCCTCATCTGGCAGGGGTCCCGGCGCAGGGTCTTGCCAGGCACATCCACAAGCACGGGGCGTTCTCGGCCAAGGAGGACGGGTTGACGATCGACGTCGCCGTGCCACGTGCCAGCGCCCCGCTTATCGCGCAGATCGACGGGCAGAGGACGCTTGGTCAGATCGCAGCCGGGCAGGACTGGCTGAGCTTCTCCGCGGCGTGGGGACCGGTGCACCGGGCGCTCACGGGGATCAACGTCCTGCACTATTCGATGGGGGTCAAACGATGATTGTAATGGATCACGCGCCGTACGCGCCGTTCTTGGAGGCGCGGACAACGCATCCGCCAGGGCTTGGGCCCCTGGAGCCGGGGGCGTGGACCGTGGTCTTGTCAGACTTTGAGCCTCAGATGAGGTACCGTTCTGAACTGATTGAAGAAAAGCAGAATATTGTTCTGGCTGACACAGCGCCGGACGTCACGGCCGAACTGCTGAGCCAGCTGCTTGACCACCTTGCGTCCGTTCCGGGGTACACCGTATCCGACCGCCTTGTGGTCCGGCCCGATGGTGTCGAGGTGAGCCTGTCCGAAACCGATCCGCTGGTGGTCATCGGCCATCTGGTGGCCGAAGACTTCTGCCTGCTGCTCCCCGACGAGGCATCGGGCGAGTATCGTTTGGTGGGCGCCGTATTATGCTTTCCGTCCCGCTGGCTGCTGTCCGAGAAGTTGGGCAAGCCGCTCACCGAGATCCATGACCCGGTCCCTGACTATGACGAGATGCTGGCGCGCAGGGTGAACCGGGTGTTCGAGACGCTGCGTGCCGACCGCCCTCTGGTCCGGATCAACTGGCTGGTCCACGCGGTCCCGGAACTGCATCTGCCGATGGGGCACTCGGACAAGCTGTTCCAGACGGCAAACCCCGACGGTCCCTACTATCTGCGCACCGAGCGGCAGACACTGGTGCGATTGCCCGAGACCGGTGCCGTCGCATTCGGAATCAAGACATCCGTCGTTCCCGTCGAGAAGCTGACGCCGCCAGAGGCCCATGCGCTTGCCCGCGCGCTCGAGGGCTTGGATGCCGCTGCCATGGACTACCGCGCCGGGCCGAAAGTGATCGCAAGTGCGGTGGCCGTGCTCGACGCGATCGCTTGCGCCTGAGCGAGTCTGCGACCATCTTCTGCAGAAGATCGAGAAGGAGAGATCATGTCCGAACCCATCGCCATCGTCGGTGCCGCCCGCACCCCCATGGGAGGCTTTCAGGGAGAGCTCTCCGGCACCACCGCACCCGCGCTGGGGGCGGTCGCCATCGGTGCCGCGCTGGAGCGTGCCGGGATGCCGACCGATCAGGTTGATGAGGTGTTGATGGGCTGCGTGCTGCCGGCCGGGCTTGGCCAGGCCCCGGCGCGCCAGGCAGCCTTCGGGGCGGGCCTTCCCAAAGAGGTGCCGTGCACCACGGTCAACAAGATGTGTGGCTCGGGCATGAAGACGGTCATGATGGCCATGGATGCACTGCGCGCGGGTGAGGGCAGGGTGGTCGTCGCAGGCGGCATGGAGTCGATGACCAACGCGCCCTATGTCGTCCCGAAGATGCGGGACGGCGCGCGGCTCGGCCATGCGCAGATGATGGACCACATGTTTCTCGACGGGCTCGAGGATGCCTATGATGAGGGCAAGCTCATGGGTGCCTTTGCCGAGGACGCGGCGGAAGCCTTCCAGTTTACCCGCGAGGCGCAGGATACCTACGCCCTGGCCTCGCTCGACAATGCGCTGGAGGCCTCGGACCGGATGACGGACGAGATCGCGCCCGTCACGATCAGGACCCGCAAGGGCGCCGTCGAGATCACCGCGGATGAGCAACCGAAGAACGCCCGGCCCGAGAAGATCCCGACCCTGAAGCCCGCCTTCCGCGAGGGAGGCACCGTGACGCCCGCAAACTCGTCCTCGATCTCGGATGGCGCGGCGGCACTTGTCCTGATGCGCGCAGGCGACGCCAAGGGGCCGGTGCGGGCGCGTATCCTCGCCCACGCCTCCCATGCGCAGGAACCCGGCAAGTTCGTCACCGCCCCGATCCCCGCCATGCAGAAGGTTCTCGCCAAGGTCGGCTGGTCGGTCGAGGACGTGGACCTCTGGGAAATCAACGAGGCGTTCGCCGTCGTGCCCATGGCGGCGATGCGGGAGATGAACATTCCCCGCGACAAGCTGAACGTGAACGGGGGCGCCTGCGCTCTGGGCCACCCCATCGGCGCGTCGGGCGCGCGGATCATCGTCACGCTGCTCCACGAGATGGAACGCCGGGACGCAAAGCGCGGGATCGCAAGCCTCTGCATCGGCGGCGGCGAGGGAACAGCCGTCGCAATCGAACGGGACTGATTGACCACGGGCGCGGCTGCGCCACCTCTGCGGGGAGCGTTCAGGGAGACCCGCAATGATCCGACCCTTCGTCCTCGCACTGGCACTTTCGTTGACCGTCGCCGCCCCGACCAAGGCCGAGCAGCATACCTATGATATCGACCCCGAACACGCCTCGATCGCATTCCTGGTCGACCATATCGGCTATGCGCGCCTGCTGGGGCAGTTCCTGACCACCGAAGGCTCGTTCGTCTACAACGAGGAGACCAGGGAACTCGGCGAAGTCTCGGTCACCATCGACGCCGCCTCGGTCTTTTCGAACCACGAGCGGCGCGACAACCACATCCGCAACCAGGATTTCCTGGATGTGGGGGAGCACCCGGCGATCACCTTCACCGCGTCGGGCGGGGAGGCGACAGGGGACACCACCGGCAAGGTCATGGGCGATCTGACGATACGCGGCGTGACCCAGCCCGTGACGCTCGATGTCACGCTGAACCGCGCGGCCCCCTATCCGTTCGGGCACAAGCGCCAGACCCTGGGCATCTCGGCCCGGGCGACGATCTTGCGTTCTGACTTCGGAATGACCTATGCGCTGCCCGATCTCGTGGGCGATGAAGTCGAGCTTCTGATCGAGATCGAGGCCATACAACAGGAGTGACCGTGGACGGACAGACTGCAAGCGAGGGTACGGCGAGCCAACGTCTGGTCGAGGTTCCTGACTGGATCTACCTGCTGCGCGAGATCCGGGAGCTCTACCGGCTGTCGGGGGCGGGCGGGTCGGCCAAGATCCGGACCCATCAGCGGCAGGTACGCGAGGCGATCTCGAAGGTGATCGCGGGCAATCCCGAGGTGGTTGCGCAAGAACTGCACGACAAGCCTGTCACGGCCCACCTGCGCCGCGCCATGGACAACGGCCGAGCGGGTCCGACGTGGCCGTTGATCCGCGCGCTGGATGCAGTGCTGCCGCAGCTCTCCTGGCTTTATGGCTACGAGAAGGTCCCGCGCGGGCTGTCCAAGAAGTACGCGTTTGCTGAAATCGCGGGGTCGCGCGGGCCGGTGATGAGCCCTGGTGTGACGCTTGGCTTGGTGCTGTTTGGGCCGAAATGCACCTATCCCGCGCACGCGCATGAAGGGCTGAGCGAAAGCTACTTCGTGCTCTCGGGGACGGTCAGCGAGAATGACGCCGGCGTCTGGGCGCCGGGATCGCTGATCTTCAACCCGCCTGGGACGATGCACCGGATCACGGTGTCCGAGCGTGAACCGGCCCTGCTCGCCTACGCCTGGCACGGGCCGTCGGAGAAGCTGACGAACCAGAAGATGGTGTTCAAGCGACCGAAGAAGCCCGGCACCTGACCCCGCCGCCCGCTGCGGCGTCCGGTGCACTCGCCCATACCCCCGGTCGCCACGAGGTCGGGGTTGGCGCAGCGGACGTCAGCGCCGCGATGCTGGTGTTGATCATGGGTGCTCATTACCTCTAAGTCACGCAACAGCGATGTGACCGTCGCCAGACAATGGCGAAGACAGGAAAGGTGTTGGCATGAAGCGCGTCAAGGACATGGTGGCGGCGGCGAACAAGGTGGTCGATCACGCGCCCGCAGCAGATCTGATCGGCCAGCAGGGCGCCGACGGCGTGACCTTCGTCGATCTCCGCGACCCGCGCGAGCTCGAGCGTGACGGCATGATCCCCGGCGCCTTCCACTGCCCGCGCGGCATGCTGGAGTTCTGGATCGATCCCGAAAGCCCCTACGCCAAGCCGCAGTTCCAGACGGGCGACAAGTTCGTCTTCTACTGCGCGTCGGGCTGGCGCTCGGCGCTCTCCGCGCAGGTCGCCCAGGAGATGGGACTGGCGAACGTCAGCCACATCTCGGACGGGTTCGGCGGCTGGAAGAAGGCCGGCGGGCCGGTGGGTGAAAAGCCGTCGAAGAAGGGCTGAGGGATGGCCGATGTGACGACCACGGTCGTGCAGGCAGCACTGCGCGCGGCATGGAGCGATCGCTCCAGCACGCTGTGGAGCCGGGAGAATCCGGCCGCAGGCCAGTGCGGTGTCTCGGCGCTTGTCGCCCACGACCATCTTGGCGGCGATATCCTAAAGACCCGCTGTCGTGACCTCTGGCACTTCTACAATCGGATCGATGGCAGACGGATCGACTTCACGGACAGCCAGTTCGATGCGCCGATCACCTACGAGGATGCGATCTCGAACCGCGAGGAGGCGTTTGGCGATACGAATGCCCAACAATATGCGTCGCTTCGGTCGGCTGTTGCCGAGTTTTTTGACGCAGGAGATGTCTGATGCTGACTGAAGAACAGACCCTGATCCGCGACACCGCCCGGGACTATGCCCAGGCCCGGCTGGCGCCGACGGCGGCGGCCCGCGAGAAGGCGGGAGCGATAGAGCCCGAGATCGTGACCGAGCTCGGAGAGCTCGGATTTCTCGGCATGACCATCGACCCGGACTGGGGCGGGGCGGGGGCCGACTACACGTCCTACGCGCTGGCCCTGATGGAGATCGCGGCGGGCGACGGGTCGGTCTCGACCATGGTCTCGGTCCACAACGCGCCCGTTTGCGCCGTGCTCGACCGGTTCGGATCGGACGACCAGAAGGAGCGCTGGTTGAAACCGCTGGCGGAAGGGCGGCAGGTGGGCTCGTTCGCACTGACCGAGCCGCAGGCGGGCTCGGACGCGTCGAATCTCAAGTCCCGCGCAGCGCGGACCAACGAAGGCTACCGCGTCAACGGCACCAAGCAGTTCATCTCCTCGGCGCGCATCGGCAAGGCCACCGTGCTGTTTGCGATGACGGACCCTGACCAGGGCAAGAAGGGCATGTCCTGCTTCGTCGTGGCCAACGACACCCCGGGCTTCTCGGTCGTCCGGGTCGAGGAGAAGCTGGGACAGAAGGCGAGCGATTCCTGCGCGCTGGCGTTCGAGGACATGGACGTCCCCTTCGAGGACCGGATCGGGGAGGAGGGCGAGGGCTACCGGATCGCGCTCTCGTCGCTGGAGGCGGGCCGCATCGGCATCGCGGCGCAGGCCACCGGGCTCGCCCAGGCGGCCTACGAGAAGGCGCTGGCCTATGCCAAGGAGCGCACGGCCTTCGGCGGCCCGATCTTCGATCTGCAGGCCGTGCAGTTCCGGCTGGCCGACATGGCGACACGGCTGGAGGCGGCCAGGGGGCTGCTGCTCAACGCCGCCGCCATGAAGGACCGGGGTGAGCCATGTCTGAAGGAGGCCTGCATGGCCAAACTCTTCTGTGCGGAGGCGGCGGAGTACATCAGCTCCGAGGCGATCCAGGTGCTCGGCGGGTATGGTTATCTGACGGACTACGAGGTCGAGCGCATCTACCGCGATCAGAAGGTCTGCCAGATCTATGAGGGCACGAACGACATCCAGAAGCTGATCATTGCGAGGCAGATCGCGTGAGAGGGCTTGTGTTGCTATTGGCGCTGGCGCTCGGCGGATGTGCCGAACTCCAAGGACAGAAAGCACCCGCCGCACCGGAGCCTGCCGAGGATCTGGCGATGGTTGTGCCATCGCCACGCCCGGAGGGTCCCGACGCCGAGCTTGTCGGGCTGAAGGCCATGGACAGCGAACTCGCCTGCCTCGCCCGCACGGTCTATTTCGAGTCGCGCGGCCTGCCGCGCAAAGATCAGGCTGCGGTCGCGCATGTCGTCCTGAACCGGGTCGCGCACCGCGACTATCCGGACACGATCTGCGACGTGGTCACCGACGGCGGCCCCCGGGCTCCCTGCCAGTTCTCGTGGTATTGTGACGGGCGGTCCGATGTCCCGCGCCACCGTGGCGAGTACGCGACCTCGGTGGACGTTGCGCGCAACGTGCTGGCCGGGGATATCGACGATCCGACCGACGGGTCCAACATGTTCCACAACACGTCGGTCAAGCCGCGCTGGTCCCGGGTGGCCGAACTGCGGGCCCGGATCGGACGGCACCTCTTTTACTTTTTGGGACGTAGATGACAGATAACAACGATGTTCTGATCGTCGGCGGCGGCATTGTCGGCCTCTCGACGGCGTACTGGCTGGTCAAGGCCGGTCATGACGTCACCGTGGTCGAACAGGGTTCGATCCCGAACCCGATCGCCTCGTCCACCGACCACCACCGTCTGATCCGCTACCCCTACGGCAAATCGCTCGGCTATTGTGCGCGGGTCGCAGATGCCTTCGCGGCTTGGCGCGACATGTGGGCGGATCTGCCCGCTGCGACCGGGCACTACTACAATGAGACCGGGATCCTCTGCATCTCACAACATGAGGGGGACTACACGGATATCTCGATGCGCGAGATGGACCGGGTGGGCATCCCCTATGAGCGGATCGCGGGGGCTGATATCGCCGACCGGTTCCCGTTCCTGAAGCCATCGAACTTCGACTACGCGACGCTCTCGGAAGGCGGTGCGCTGATGGCGCGCCACATCCTGACGGACCTGGCCGATTGGCTTCGGCGGGCCGGGGCACAGATCCTCGAGCATACGCCCGTGACGGCCATCGACACGGCCAAGGCCACAGTGACGCTGGACGATGGCCGCATCCTGTCCGCAGACAGGGTGGTCGTGGCCGCAGGCATCGCCACGCAACGGCTGCTGCCGGAGATGGCGCTGCCCCTGACCCCGCACCGGACCGTGATCATGTATGCCGATCCACCTGAGGACCTTGCGCACCTCTACCAGGGGATCCCCTGCTGGAACGCGCTGGGCGGGGGGACCGACATGTACGGGATGCCCGCCATGGACGGGCTGCCCATGAAGCTGGGCAACGGCGGGATGGGGCGGCGCGACCCCGAGGCCGCCAATCGCCAGATGTCGCCCGAGGAACTCCAGCGCATGTTGACCGACTATGCGCTGCGGTTCCGGGGGGCCGAGCGGTTCCGTATCCGATGGCATCAGGCCAACTACTGGACCGCAGCACCTGAGGCGGAGTTCCAACTGCTTCAGGAGGGTCGTGTGATGGCCGTATCGGCGTGCTCGGGACACGGGTTCAAGTTCGGTGCGCTTTCGGGCCGGGACGTGGCCGAGGCGGTCACAGCCGCGCGCCCGCTTGCCGAGGTCCAGGCACGCATGGCGGCACGCGCGGGCTGATCGGCCCGCTTCGTGCAATTTTCATCGAATTTTAACGATCGAGCCGTAGAACCGACGCTGTTCTGGCCAGAACACTGCATCTCCCCTCGGCTGGTAGCGCCGTTGAGGGGGCTGGGAAAGACGGCAGGCCTGCCGCCCATGCCTACCGCCCCGACACGGGGCACCCCGGACCGCCACGGCCCAGCGCCAAGGTCCCTCCCCAGAAAGAGACACCGATCCCCGACGGGCCGCCCTGGTGCTCAGTCGCGGAAGTCCTCGCCGTCGCGGTCGAGCATCGTCTTGATGTCCGAGAAGAAGCGATGCGAGAGATCACCGAACTCGGCCGTTTCCTGTGCCGTTTTCTCGGCAATCTCGTCGGACAGGATGGCCAGCTCACGGCCGGTCCAGAGCGCCTTGATATAGGTCTCGGCCGCACGCTCGAAATAGTACATCCGGTTGAAGCACTCGGCGACGGTCTTGCCGATGATCATCACCCCGTGGTTGCCCATCACCAGCACACCCTTGGACGGATCCTCCAGCGCAGAACAGGCGCGTTCGGCTTCCTCGTCCAGCGCCAAGCCGCCGTATTCGGTGTCATAGGCGACCCGGTTGAAGAACATGGCCGCGTTCTGGTCGAGCGGCGGCAGCACCGGATCCTTCAGGCAGGCGAGTACGGTCGCGTGGACCGAATGCACGTGCATCGCACAGCGCGCATGCGAGCAGAGCCGGTGCAGCGCCCCGTGCAGGCCCCAGGCCGTGGGATCGGGCGCGTTCGGCTGCTCCATCGTGCCGGGGTCGTTCGCGTCCAGCAGCAGTAGATCCGAGGCCCGGATCAGCGAGAAGTGCACCTGGTTGGGGTTCATCAGGAACTGGGTGCCATCCTCGTTCACGCTGAGCGAGAAGTGGTTGGCCACCGATTCGTGCATGCCAAGCCGGGCAGTCCAGCGAAAGGCGGCGGCGAGGTCGCAGCGCTCGAGGTAATGGGGCAGGTTGTCGCCGCGGGTATGCAGGTCGGTCACCGACATGACGTATCCTCCGGTCCTGGGTTGAGGGATCTGCAATATCCTGGCGTCAACCGGGGCTGGAATGCAAGCCTCGGCGCGTCCGAACGGGGAGAGATCGTATGGATGGCGTCATCTGGCATCGGGCGGAGACACGTGCCGGCGACGGTGCGCCCTGGATCGTGCTGGTCCATGGTATCTCGCAGGACCACACGATCTTCGAGCCCTATGTCGACCGCCTTGCCGGGCGGCACAATGTACTGCTTCTCGACCTGCCGGGGCACGGCCGCTCGGCCGCGGTCCCCGGGGCCTTCGGCATGTCCGAGTTTGCGGATGCGATCGCGGCGGTTCTGGAGGAGGTCGGCATCGACCGGGCCACCATGTGGGGAACGCATCTTGGGGCAGCGGCGGCGCTTGTGCTGGCCTGCCGCACCCCGGCGCGTGCCGCGGGATTGATCCTGGAGGGCCCGGTCTATCCGGGTCGCACCCCGCCCGAGACCGCGGCGTTCGTGGCCCGGGTGGCCGCCTGCGCCCGCACCCATGGGATAGCGGCGGCCCGAGATCTGTGGTGGGAGGAGGGCGCATGGTTCGACCTCTGCCGGGAGAACCCCGTCGCCTGTCGCGCAGCAGGGCACCGGACAATCATCGACCGTTTCGAGGGCGCGCCGTGGCTGGACGCAGGTCTCGTCAGCCGCCCCATGCCGGACATCGGTCCGGCGTTGGCTGCGTTGGACTGCCCCGTGCTGATCCTCAACGGCGAGCACGATATGGCCGAGTTCAAGTCGATGGCCGGGGACCTGGCCGCCATCTTGCCGAACGCGACGTGCACATCCGTACCCGGTGGCGGCGGGTTTCCCCTATGGGAAGTGCCCGAGACCGTTTGGCCGATGGTCGATGGGTTTCTCTCTGAGCAGTCTCAGACGTAGCGCTGCCAGGCAACGATCCCCAGGATCAGCGCGAGATCGAGCCCGCCAAGGACAAAGGCGATCCTCAGGCTCTGGAACTTGCGGCGCAGCAGATGTGCCATGGCGGCGTTTGTCTGGGCGACCGACATGATAAGTTGCGAGGCCTCGGCCGTGCGCACGAAATCGGCATGCGCCAGGGGCTCGTATCCCTCCGCGGCCAGGGCGGGCCAGGAAAAGCGCTCGCGGCGCATGATCTGTCGGCTGAGATCGGTCCCGGGATACCGCGGGATCAGCGCATTGATGGCAAAGCCGATCGCCGCGATCATCAGCACGAATACCGCGAGCGCGAAGATATCGCCAGCCGCGCTCGTCCCGTAGCTGACAGGGCCGTTGACGACGATCAGACCCATCACCGTCATCAGCGCTGCGGCCTTTGCGTCGGAGAACTGGATCTGGGTCACAAGGGACGTATGCTGTGCAACCAGGAACTGCATCTTGAGGCGGCTGGCGTGGTTGACGTCCAGGCCCTCGCTGCCCTTCAGGGCGGGATCGGGTGCGACGTCTTCGATGTCGAAGCCTTCGGTGGTCAGCGGCAATGTGGTAGGCGGTTTGAACATCCGGGCTCCCGGCCTCGCGGTTTTGGCATTAGGGGGGTATCCGGGATGAAAGCGCAAGGGAGGGGTGAAGTTTGGGCCAGGATCTCGCAGGCTTCCGGATCGATGCACTGCAATACTGCGCGTGGACCAGGGACGTGTTCCAGGAGATGCGGGCAGGTCGCCTCGACGCCGTGCACGTGACGGTCGCCTACCACGAGGAGTTTGCCGAGGTCGTGCACCGTCTGAAGAACTGGGACCACCTCTTTCGGCAGCACGGCGACCTGATCCTTCGGGGCAGCACCGGATCGGATGTGCGCAAGGCGCGCGCGACGGGCCGCACGGCGGTCTTCTTCGGCTTCCAGAACCCGGCCCCCATCGGCAGCGATCTGGGCATGCTCGCCATCTGTCACCGCTTGGGGGTCCGCTTCATGCAGCTGACCTACAATCTCCAGTCATTGTGCGGGGCCGGGTGGCAGGAGACGGAGGACAGCGGCCTCACGCGCTTCGGTGCACATGTCATCGACGAGATGAATCGCCTTGGCATGATCATCGATCTCAGCCACGCCGGCGCGCGCACGACCCGCGAGGCGATCGAGACCTCGGCGCGCCCTGTCGCGATCACCCACGCGAACCCCAGGATGAGCCGCGACACCGCCCGCAACGTGGCCGAGCATGAGCTCCGCGCGCTCGCGGCACGCGGCGGGATGCTGGGGCTGTCGCTCTATCCTCATCACCTGCCGGACGGCCCCGAGTGTTCGCTGACGCAGTTCTGCGAGATGGCGGCCAGGGCGGCGGAGATCGTCGGGCCGGAGAACCTCGGGATCGGGTCGGACCTCTGCCAGGGGCAGCCCGACAGCGTGGTGCAGTGGATGCGCGACGGGCGTTGGAGCCCGACGGCCTCAGATGCCGTCTTTCCCCGGCAGCCGGAGTGGTTTCGCACCAACCGCGATTGGGATGGCATCACCCAGGGGCTGCTCGTGCACGGCTTCTCTGGCCCCGAGGTTGACGGGATCATGGGCGGGAACTGGGTTCGGTTCTGGGAACAAGCGATGGTGCCGGCATGATCCACGAGGGCTATGTCGCAGGGCTGCTCGGCTGGTGCGTGGCGGAACACGGCCGCTACTATGCCCGCGAGTGGGGTTTTGGGCCGTTCTTCGAGTCGAAGGTCGCGATGGATATGGCTGACTTCGTGCGCCGGGCCGACCAGCCAGGCAACCATATCTGGTGGGCCGGCGACGAGACGCCCGTCGCGACGCTGACGCTGGATGGGAGCGATACCCGCGACGGGCTTGTGCATCTGCGCTGGTTCATCGCCTCCGCCGCCGCGCGGGGACAGGGCTTTGGCCATGCCATGATGACGCGGGCGCTCGACGCCGCGCGGAGCGATGGGGCCGGCGGCATCTACCTGACGACGTTCGCGGGGCTGGACGCGGCCCGCCATCTGTACGAGGCTCACGGCTTCGGGCTGGTCCACGAGGCCGAAGACACCACCTGGGGGACGCCCGTGCGCGAGCAGCTCTTCGAGATGAGGTTCTGATGGATGGGATGTTGCCGACCCTGACCCTGCGACCGCCCGAGCATGTGATGCGTCTGGCGCGCATGGGCTCGTTCCACGCGACGCGGCTGAGCTTCATGCGGATCCTGCTGCGGCGGGTGGCCGCCGAAGGCTGGAAGGTCACGCGGACGTTGTGGGAGATCGATGACAGGGGTGTGGGCCGCGCCGTCTACGAAGTGCAAACGCCGGAGCGGACCTACTCCCTTGTCGCCTTCGCCAGTGACCTGCCGGATCACCTTCGGACGGACCGGGTGATCGCGGAGGCCTGGGATGCCACCTTCGCGCTCTACGACGGGACGCCGGATGCGGAGGCGCTTGCGCGCCTTCAGGAAAACGTCCCCTTCCAGGAAGCCGGCCGGATGACGGAGCGTGAGCTGACGCTCAGCCGTGCCAACAGATCCGTCAGGCTCTTTGCCCACGTTATCGATGCCCTGGCCTCGGGCCAGCAACCGTCTGTGCGTGAACTCGAGAGCGTCGGCTATCTGATGCGCACGACAGCGGTCTACGGGTCGGGCAAGTTCGGGCTGGCGGACCGGGAGGCCTATTGCGGGCGGCCCGCGCTCGCATCGCCCTTCCAGGCGGAGATGCTGACCGTCTGGCTCATCCGCGCCTTCACGGTGGACATTGTCGAGCATCTGGCCCGGGCGCGGAACCCGCGGGCCGCGCGGCTGGACCCGGACCTGCGCCGGGGGCTGGGTGTCGGCAATTCCACCGGTCTGGGCATGGCGCCGTTCCTGCTGTCGCACCCGGCGCTGATCCACCACTGGATGGAAGCACGCGAGGTGGCGCTCGCCCGGGTGAGGTCAGTGCCGGTGACACCTGAGACCTTCGCACATTTCAGGCGGGCGCTCGATCATGCCAGCCGGACGGCTCTGGTGTGGCGGTCGTCGCACGAACTCCAGCAGGCTAAGCTTCAGGATCTGCGTGCGGATCTGGCACGTCTGAAGGTGCGCACCGCGGACGGCATCGCTGACTGGGACGAGCTCTGGCAGTGGGCCGAGGACGCTCTCAGCCTCGAGGGGCAGGAGGTCCTGCTCGCCCTGATGCTGGAGCCACATGGCGCGCTTGTCGATGATCTCGCCGCGACGATGGCTGCGGACGAGGAGGCCGCCTTCGCGATCGACGGGCGCATGAATGTCGGCGCGCTCAGCGAGATGATCGCCGGTCCCTACGGCTGGGCCATCGACACGGACTGGTCGGCGCCCGAGACGACGGCGCGGCTCTGGTACGTCTCGGCCGAGAAGCTCGAGCCCCGGCTCGCCGAACGGGCAGACGAGCCTCTGGAGGATTACGAACAGCCTCTGGGACCCGGACGGGACATTGCCCGCCTGCACCGGGCCCTCGCCGACTGGCCTGCGGAAACTACCACGGCCGAGTTTCTGACCATGCAACCCCAGCACCGCCATGCCGTGCGCCGGGTCCAGATTGCGGCGCGCTATCCCTACGCCGAGGTTCGGGACAACACGCTGGACGCCGAGATGCTGCCCATTGATCTCCTCCGCGCCAAGCTGAGCTTCTTCGGGGCGACGCGCTTCGATCCGCGGTCAGATCGCTGGGTCCGGATCTCGATGTTCCAGGGTGCGCCGTTCCCCGACGAGATCCACGCCCGCCCGGCGGACACGTGGATGTATGGCGCGTGAGCCTGTCACTGGGCGAGCTGGCGGCACTTTGCATCAAGGCCGGTCGTGGTGCCGGCCTTCCCTGGGGCTTGGCCGAGGAGCTTGGCTGGGCGGTCCGCTGGCTTGCAAAACGGGGTCTTCCGGCCGCCGATGGGGTGGTGACGCTTCTCGGTACCGACCATGGCGAGTCAGCGCTCTCAACCGGTCTTGCGCTGTCGGAGAGATCTACTGGCCCGTCCGGAGTTCGTCTGCAGTCCGTTCGGGCGCCCCTTATGATGGTTCCCTTCCTGGCCAGGACTGTCGCACCTGGTTGCACCTTGTCAGTTCAGGTGGCAGAGACCCGCTTCCTGATCGGGGCGAACGAAACCAGCCTTGAGGCACCGCTCCCCGCGCTCGCACCCGTTTCGGTCTCGCAGGCAGACGAAGATGTGCCCGCACGCTCCCATCTGACCCGCGCACCAACGCTGGATCCGAAGACCCGCGCCTCCCTCGAGGCGTTTGCCCGGCAGACATACGCCCCCCCGAACGAGCGCTCGCGGCTTCTCGGTGCCGGGGCTGGGTTGGCCGACAACGACTGACCCGCTGCTCGGCCTTTGCCGGTTGTTTACCTCAACGCGCTACCACCGTTGAAGAGTATCGGGTTGGGTGAGAGTAGTATGATTAGCTTTCAGGAAAGCAGGACCGGTGTCTTTCAGATCGATCTGGAGGGTCCCCGTCTGGACGCATCGCTTGCTGACGCCATCAAGGCGCGCATGAAGGAAATGGTCGATCAGGGTGCGCATCGACTGGAACTGGATTTCACGAATGTCCAGTTCATGGACTCCTCAGGGTTGGGTGCGCTTGTCGGTGCGCTCAAGCTTATGGGACCTGGCGGACAGGTCGAGATCGTGAATCCGAGCGCCACGATCATGAAGGTCCTTAAGCTGACCCGAATGACCAAGGTGTTCGAGATCCGTGAAGGTCACGCGGGCTGACCCGCCTGCGTTGGAGGACACGTCATGCATAGATCTGCCATTGGCCCGGCTTCTCAGCGCCGGCTTTCCCGGGGTGCCCAGCCGATATCCGCGATCGTGAGCGACCTGCTGGCGTCGCACGGTTTGCGGAACCTTTTTGCCTCACGCTCGCCCGAGTCCGTCGATCTGCTCGGGCTAGCCCTAAACGAGATCCTGTACACCGTCGTTGAGGTCGCGGGCGAACAGCGCGAACGCGACGAAAGCTGTATCGAGCTCTGGGCCGACACACATCTCGTGGTGTTCTGTGTGAAATTTCAGGGCGCCCCGCTCCCCGACTGGTTGCTGGCAAACTGGGACCGTGCACAGGAACCTGCCGTCCTGGCTCCACCTGACGACTCGGGATGGGGATGGTTGCTGGTGCGCGAGGCGCTCGACTCGGTGATGCTCGTGCAAAACGGCGATACGCAGCATCTGTTTCTTGAGAGGCGGGTGCAGACGTGATCGAACTGCTGGTGATCGTTGGACTGGGCCTATGCCTGCTAACTGCCGGTTTGATGTTGTTCGTGGCGCATCAGAGACGTTGCGCGGCCGAGCAAGATCGTGACGCCATCCTTCGGGCGGTGTCGGAGATGCACGCATCGGTCCTGATCCTCGACGAGCATGCGGTCTGTATAGGGGCAATGGGTCCACTGCAGCGCATGCTGGATCAACCGCCGGACTGGGATCCGGTGGGGCGATCCATTGTCGATATCATCGGCGATTTTGCCGCGCGCGGCGACTATGGTCCGCGCATTCCTGGTGACCGCCCGATCGAGCCGCAACTCTTCACACGACCGGAATTTGGCGACTACTACCTCGAGACCCCCTCGGACATGGTTATCGGTGTCGAGGTCGCGCGCCGTCATGAGGGCGGTTGGATGTTGACCTACACCGACATGACGCGGACCAAAGCTCAGACCCGGATGCTTTACCGGACACAGGCGGAACTGGCGGACAGCGAGGCGCGTGCACGCGACTTCGCGCATCAGGCAGATGCCGCAAACCATGCCAAGTCGGCCTTTCTCGCCGCAATGAGTCATGAGATTCGGACGCCCATGAACGGCATAATCGGAATGTCCGAAATCATGGCCGAGACGCCGTTAGATCTCGAGCAGCAAAACTACATCAAGACCATTCGCCAGTCCGCCGATGCCTTGCTGACAATTGTGAATGACATTCTCGATTTCTCCAAGATCGAAGCCGGGCGCATGGTGCTGGCGGAGGAGCCGTTCAACCTGCTTACGGCGATGGAAGATGTGTTGATGCTGGTCTCGCCCAAAGCGACGGAGCGCGGACTGGAAATCGCCCTTGATTATAACCCCGATCAACCTGTTGGGTTCCGAGGTGACGTGCAGCGTGTCCGTCAGATCCTCATCAACCTCGTTGGCAACGCGGTGAAGTTCACTCACGAAGGAAACGTGGTCATGCGGGCGGAGGCTCATGTCGGTACTGGCGTGGGGCACATCAAGCTCACCGTGGAGGACACGGGGATTGGCATTCCTGCTGATAGCCTGGCGAGCATCTTTGACGAGTTCTCCCAGGTAGAAGCTGTGGGTCGAGGAAAGTACGAAGGCACGGGGTTGGGGCTTGCGATTACCAACAAGTTGGTGCGGATGATGGGAGGGCGCGTTGATGTCTCTTCCACGGTTGGTGTCGGGACAGCGTTCACCGTTTCGTTCAGTTTGCCGCTTTCCCCAGAAATTCAGCTGCCGGAAAGCGAGCTTGCCCTAGAAGGCCGGCGCGCCGTGTGTGTGGACGGTCTTGCCGAGAACCGGGAGGTTTGCCGGCGATGGCTGGAACGCGACGGTATGGAGGTGATCACAGCCTCGTCGACCGACGACGCCATCAGCCGGGTTCGTCTGGCGATCGAGGTCGGTCGTCGCCCGGAGGTTGCCCTTGTCGACACCGCAAGCGCCCCGGATGGGGGGCGCGAAACGATTGCACAGCTGAAAGCGCTTGACCCTGATGTCAAGTTCATCGCGATGTGCGCTGCGGATAGGCTCGGGGACACTCCGGATACGGCGGGCGAAACGGCGTTTGGTCGCATCTTGAAGCCCCTGACAGCTGCTCGCCTGGCGTCAGCGGTCGATGATATTCTCGAACCTTCGTTGGGAACTGCCGATGCGAAGCGGCCGCGGCGCCGGTTCGGTCCCGTTGACGAAGTGCCGGATCTGACAGACTTGCCGGGAAGGCTCCAGTTGCTGGTCGCCGAGGACAACCGGACAAATCGCCTTGTCTTGGAGAAGATGTTGAAGAAGCATCCGGTCGATGTTCAGTTTGCCTTCAACGGGATGGAGGCTGTCGAGGCATGGCAGGCGTCGCAACCTGACCTCATTTTAATGGACATGGTCATGCCTGAACTCGGTGGACCTGAAGCGACGCGGCTCATCCGAACGGCGGAGGCTGAACAAGGACGGTTACCGACTCCGATCGTTGCTCTGACCGCCAATGCGATGGAGGCAGATCGGGAAGTGTGCCTGAGCAGCGGGATGAACGACTTTCTTTCGAAGCCAATTCGCCAGGCCGTGCTCCTCAACATGCTCGCAGAGCATTGGCCGAACACAGGTTGTGCTGGCGACCGTGATCAGGCGGCTGCTGGATAGTGATCCGGCCAACCGATTCGGTCGCGGGAGTACCCGAAGTGCTGCGCCCAACCGCCAAGTCGCTGATCCAACAGCGTTCTCTCGTCGTCTGCTAGATCTTCTGACCAGGCGTTGAGCGTTCGCAGGTCCGCGTTGGCGAACAACTCTGGCACCACTTCAAGCCCCATTGATCGGCAGAGACGCTCTGCTTCCCGGTGCTTGTCCATTGCGACACCCTCAATTGAGGCTCGGCACAAGCTGATGTCTAGGCGTGCCGCCGACGCCAACGTCACCAGATGTGCCTCGCAATAGCTGGCGACCCACGCGCAGGACGTCTCGATCCGATCTGGACCCCATCGGACGCGGCAGAGCGAATGAGCGATGGACCTGGGATCCCGCATAACGTGCAGATAGGTCGATCCGGGCAAGAGACGTTCGAGGAATCCAACCTCCAGAAGCGCATGCGGCGTCTTCTCGAGAAAGATCTCAAGATCGGGGCGATGCAGGACATCGCGAAAACAGATCGTCGCAATCGCAGCAACGAAGCTGCGCGCCGCAGAAAAGAAGGTCTCGTCGCTAAGCCTGCTGGGATGCCCGTCCTTGAGCAGAGCGGTGACGAACACTTCGCTTGCCTCGTGCCACACGTCGGGCGATGCGATCTCGCCAAGCGCCTGCTGCCCGAACCGCCCGTGCACCAACGCATCGACAACACCGCGAAACTGCCGGAGTGCCACCGTCGCCCGGTTAGGTGAGTAGGCACAGACCAGCGAATGGTGCAGATCGAGAAGGCCACCCTTCTCGGTAAAGAGCTTGAGTTCGATCCCCGGGAGTGTCCCGACCGACGGATGGGTCCCGAGCTGCGCTGCCACGAACGATGTGCCACTGCGCCCCGGACCACCGACGAAGATCGTTCTCACGCCACGACCTCTGTCCGCGGGGCGGTCGCAGCCCGCTCGATCCGTACTCGACCGGCGACCGCTCCGAGGGCCACAAATGCTCCGAAGGCGCCGCATATTCCGCCGTGTTCGATCAAGTCGCGCGCCTCTGGCGTCGTCGCGAGATACTGGCTGCCGGTGAAGTTGGGCCCGGGATCACGGCCTTCACCTGCACCATGTCGCAGAAAGTGCCCGAGCGGCGAAGTGACCCGGCCGGTGCGCAGCGCCGCTTCGATGTCGTGGTTTTGATCCAGGTACCAGCGGCTGTCGAAGAATTCGATGGGCTCGATGCCGTTGAGCAACCCGGTTGTCAGGTAGTGCCAGAGCAAGGTGTTCTCGCGCCCCGAGCCGGTCCAGCCCGCCTCCGCAGTGCCGAGTTCGTCCGCGCGCTCTCTGTAGTAGCTGGAGACGAAGAATGCATTGGGGTCGAAGCCGAGACGAGATCCCACCTGGCAATAGTGCTGCTCCGCAGAGCTTGATACCCCTGCTTCGATCGCAGCCGCGGCCTCGGGGTACGTACTCAGGTAGTATCGCTCGTCAAAGAGCTCGGCGAAGGCCTGGCCGCATCGCTCCCGGCCAATTGCGATGCCGTCGACCATTCCGGGCCGGTTCTCGCGCAACCAGCCCAGGTAGCTGTCTTGGCCCGGGGTGGCATATGGATTGCGGAAGGCTGCCTGAAGATCGGGGTGCTGCCTGTACAGGCGCCGCGCCCTGCCGGTCACGACCGTCCCGTCATCGAAGGTATCGAAGGCAGGCGTGTTGTCTGCCAACCGTCGTTGGCCATGGCGCGAGATGGCGGCTTCATAGATGCGCTCGATCTCGGCTGTGGCGGCATTGCCCGAATCGAAGCATGCCCGCACGCGCGTATGTGTCCCCGTCGGGCCTGTCCCCGAGAAGTGATACGTCAGCAGCGGCGCACCGCCCGCCGTGAACCACTGAGCGCACGGACTGCGCCGGATCTCGCGCGTCGAGATGTTCCAGCTGGCGACGTTCAATCCCGGGTCACGCAGGATCCGGACATTGTCGAAGATCGTTGGCACCAGATCGCACCATCGCTGATCGGTGAAGAGACCGTTCTTGGGATCGTCAAAGCAATAGCGATCGAGCCGAGCAGCCCACCAGTCGGCGAACGCGTGGCCCGTCGCGTCGGGTCGCACGACCAGATGACCCAGATTGAAGATCCCGTGCGTGGTGACGGAGATCTCGGTCAGTCGCACACCTGTATCTGTCTGTTCGGGAGCGAGAATGTGAGGCACCAGCCCGATCGACGCCCCCTCCATCATGGGGGAAAGACTGTCGAGGCGATCGAACAGGTAGACATCGGGGTCGAGGTACAAGAAGAGCGCCGCCTCGTCCTCAGCCATCAGGCGCTGCAGCGCGCGCCCCTTCACGGCGGTCGACAGCTCCATCACGTTGTGCTGGAAGATCCACGCCAGATCGAAGCCAAGATCGGCCGGCTGCCATATTCGATCGAAC
Source organism: Pseudomonadota bacterium (assembly GCA_039033215.1). Taxonomy (GTDB): domain Bacteria; phylum Pseudomonadota; class Alphaproteobacteria; order Rhodobacterales; family Rhodobacteraceae; genus Thermohalobaculum. Next base: position 26,650 of record JBCCDA010000016.1, read on the forward strand.
GGTTCTGCCGCAAGATCCAGCCACGCCGGCGGGACATCGTTCAGGCAAAGCGTCAGCCGCGCGTCTGGCTGATGTCGGCGCAGGCTTTCGGCCAGCGCCCGGGCCTTCGGCAGGTAGTTCAGCGCGCAACTCGTGTAGACCGAGAAGGTCATGGCGTGACCTCTACGGATCGCTCGATCTCGGCGCGAAGGCGGGCGTTCTCGCGCTGCAAGAGACGGATGTCGGCCTCACAATGGGTGAGGGAGCGCTTGAGGTCGGTGATCACGGTGCTGGCACCGGCCTCCACGCTACGTCCCTTTGCCAGCAGGGCCCAGACGCCCGGTCCGGCGACGCGCCGGGTGGTGGTCAGCCGGCCCAGATGTCCCGCGATGTCCCGCACCCAGGGGCGCCTGTCCACCATGGTCACCGAGTTCTCGGTTCCCCTGAGCGAGATGTGGCAGAACGTGTCATCCAGCTCATGCACAGCGGGAAGGTCCGGGGCCGTGAGGAGCAGCAGGAACAGCGCATAATCCTCGCTGAGATCGTGCGTCAGTGTCACGGCATCGAGGCGCCGCAGCACAAAGTCCCGCGGCATCAGCGCCGCGCAGATCGGCAGGGCGTTCGCGCCGCCGAACATGCGCAGCCAGCCGGAAGCCGGGTAGGTCTGCGCGGGCTCGTCGTGGGTGAGGACGGCGGGCCCATGGTCCGGGACCTCCCAGCGTTCCTGGTGGGCCTGGCTTCCTGCGATGATCACGGGACGGTTGCCGAGGAAGGTGGCGGGAAGCAGATGCTCGAACGCAAAGAGGTCGAGGTAGTCATCGTCGTCGACGATCGCGATGTAGTCGTGCCTGGCGGCGTGCAATCCGGTGATGAGATTGGCCACGCGGCTTGGCCCTGACTCCGTGCTGACTGCGAGCCGGATGTCCAGCACCGGGTGTCGCGCGCGGATATCGCCGAGCGCGTCTTGCGCCTGATCCGCGTCCACGTCGGTCGCCAGGACGACTTCGAGAGTGACGTCGTCGCGGCGGGCCCGGGCGATGCTGGTGAGCAACCTGTCCAGAAGATGGCTGCGCTCGAACCGTGTGCGGGTCACGATGCTGATGCTTGGTACCTGCGCGGCAGTCCTGACGGCGGCATCGACGCTTTCGCAGATGTGGGCGCGGAAGTGTGGCGCTGCCTGATCGTCGGGCTGAGCGCTCAACTCGACCGCACCGGACAGCGTGGGTATCGTTTGACCCGCCAGCCGTTCGCCAAAGCGTGCGGTCAGGCCACGGCCCATGCATCGGATGTCCCGCGCCAGATGCTTGCCGTCGATCCCCGCCCAGAGCCCGGGAAGGAAGATGGACAGCCGGCCGGCCAGATAGCCCTCGACCGTGAGGATCGTCTCGACGGCGTCATTTTCCGGCAGCGTGTTTCCAGACAGGGCTTCGCGCAGAAAAGCCGCGTCCGCAAGGTAGAGATCCGGCATCGGATCGATGATGGGTTGCGGGCCACCCGGCAATGGGATGGCCGGGTTCAGTGAGGCATACAATGCCAGGTGGCGCCGGTCTGACAGGCCAAGCCCACCGGCCGCCGCGAGCGCCCAAGGACCCACGTCCGCCAGGTGTTGCAAGCTCTCGGCGAGCCGGTCGGGCAAGTCGGGGTCGAGCACGAGGTCGGGGTTGCGGATCACTGCGACGGCATCCGTGCCGGGGCGTTGAGCCGCCCTGCGCAGCGCCTCGGCCACCAGGCACGAGGGCGCGTGCGTGTTCAGATCCGTGACGTCCTGGAGGAACGCGCTCTCGAGATCTCCGTTCGAGCGCAAGGAACGATTGCAGAGGACGAGGCGCAGACCGGCCAGTTCAGGCCGGTCCAGGCGCAGGTCGTAAGTGCCGGTCTTCATCGTCCGCCGCTCCTATGCGCCTGCTGCAATTGCGGTGGCAAGAGCCGTCGACGTGCCGGTTGCGGCAAGCTGACGGGGCCGCTCGGCGGCGGTCGTCTCGCAGTCGCCCGCCGTTCGCGCGAGGATCTGACTCACCCCGATGTGCCCGGCGCGGTGCGCGTCGTCCTCGATGCAGCTTGTCGGCGAGGCACCGCGTATCGTCCGGTCGCGTACATAGAGGGCGGCGTCGAGCAAGTTGTCCGGGGTGGCCGCATCGAACCAAGCGCTGCAGGGCGCGAGCTCCTCGACGTTGAGCAGGTGGTCGTCAAGATACCCTTGCAGCAGCCGGACGATCTGCGCGTCCGGCGCGGCGGCGACAAGACTGCGAGCTCGCCGTGGTGCATCACCGTCCAGCAGGTAGAGCCCGGTGATCAGAAGGTTGGAGCCCGACCCTTGCGACCGCGGCGCTACTGCGGTGGCGCGTCCCCGCCAGTCGCAGGTGATCACCGCACGGTCATGCGGGTCATCACGGGTCTGAGCGAAAATCGTGGCCCGATCCGCAAGCGCGCTTGCCCGGGCCAGCTGGCCCTCGAACTGCGGTCCCGCAAAGAGGTTGTCACCGTAGATCAGCGCGGACGGCGCCCCGGCGAGAAACCCCTCTGCCGTCGTGAGGGCCTGCGCGAGATGCCGCGGGTCGTCTTGCGTCTGATAGCTGACCCGGAGGCCAAGTGCTTGCCCGTCGCCAATACAGTCCTCTAGTGCCGCGAGGTGGTCCTCGGCCGTGACGACGAGGATCTCGACGATCCCGGCCTGCTTGAGCGTCGCCAGCGGGTAGTAGATCATCGGCTTGTCGTAGACCGGCAGGAGCTGGGTTGGGATGCCGCTGCACATGGTGCCAACACACCGATCCGTCTCGCCTGCTAGAATGATACCCTTGCGCAATGCCATCCTGACCAACCTCCAGCTGTAACTCGTGACGCTGCCGCGAACACTGCGGTGGCGGGCAACCTCACGGGATCACGGTAAGCGAATGGTTAAACTGGCCGCAAAAAGTTGAGCTAAACCCGAGATTCTTTGTTTTTACCGTGGTGCGATGATCTGGCGTTCTGACCGCTCACCGCCGTTCGCGAATGTTGCCGATGACAAGAGCGCCGATCGCCCAGATTGCTATCGTGCCCGCGATCAGGCTGAGCAGCCAGACCGGGCGGTCCGGGTAGGCGGCCGTCTCTGGCAGGGTCGGCCGTATGTGGACCGCCAGATACCGGTTCTGGCGCCGCGCTTCCGCCTGAGCCTGTTCGTAGGTTGTCAGGGCAAGGGTATAGGCCTGCTCGGCGAACTCCCGGTCGACAAGAAGTTCCTCATAGTCGCCGACCACGGCCGCGAGAGGCCGGGCATCTCCCGTTGCGGTGGCGTCCCCCGTCCCCAGCCGGGTGCGTTCCTCGTTGATCCGCGCATCCAGCGTCGCGAGCCGCCGTTTCAGCGCGACCACGCGAGGCGCATCCTGGTCGAGGACGCTCGCGATCTGCTCCAGCCGCACCTGCGTCCGCGCGCGGTCTTGTTCCAGGGTCGCGACCAGATCCAGGGCGGCGGCGGCATTTCGGGTCGGGTCGACCTCCTGCTCGAAATCGCGAAAGGCGCGGAGCCGCAGGCGGATCTCGCGAAGACGCTCCTCCGCTTCGGCCAGTTCCATCGCCGAATACCGCACGGCATCGCTTCGTGCAGATTCCGACAACGTGTTCACCAGCTCGGCCGAGGCTGCGAGGACGGCCTCGGCAACCGCGCGCGCATCATCGGGTGTGTAGGCTCGCGATTCGATCGTGAGAATCCCGTTGGCCGGATCGATCGAGACGTCGAGCATCCGTTCCCAATGATCCAGCAGGTCCTCGACCGGTTGGCCGGGCTCGAAGACGTACAGCGGATCCTCGGGCGCCTTTTGGTACATCGCTTCCAGGTCGAGCCCCACGCGCACGGCATCGAGCATCTGCTGGCTCTGGATGAAGTCGTAGAGGATCTCGCCATCCATCTTGGCAGACGAATTGCCGAGCTGTGTGACCGCCCCGAAGATCTCGACCGGCGCCGCTGCTTCGTTCGAGCGGATCGAGAACGCGGCGTTCGAGGCGTAGCGGTCTGCCGCCATCTCCCAGAGGTAGGCCGCGCCGCACAGGCTCGGGATCACCACGCAGGCGACAAAGCTTGCGATCAGGGCTCGGGACAGGGGTGCTGGGCCGACCGGGGCGCGCCCCAGGACGGCTGGATGATCGATGACGGCGGGCGGATCGGGCATGGCGGTCATGGGGGTGCTCCTCAGGCGGGCTCGGCCAGATGACGGGCATGGGCGGCGAGCGCCGTCTCCAGCTCGGGGTGATAAGTCAACTGCCCGCGTTCCAGCACGAGGGCTGACTGGCAGAACGCCCGCAGGGTGTCGGGGTTGTGCGAGACCATGATCAGGCGCGCGTCTTGCAACTGATTGTGGAAAGCGATGCGGCATTTGGCGCGGAAGGCGGCGTCGCCGACGCCGATGACCTCGTCGACGAGATAGCGCTTGAACGAGACGCCGATCGAGGCGGCGAAGGCCAAACGCGCCTTCATCCCCGAGGAATATGTCTCGACCGGTCGGTGGAACGCCGCACCAAGCTCGGCAAAGTCGGCTACGAACCGGGTCAGATCGCCGGGGTCACGCCCATAGATCCGGGCAACGAAACGGGTGTTCTGGGCACCGGTGAGGGCGGGGTGAAACCCACCGGAAAACCCCATTGGCCACGAGATCGCCTCATCCGAGACGATGCGTCCCGCGTCCGGCGCCAATGTCCCCGCGATCAGGCGCAGAAGTGTAGACTTGCCGGCACCGTTTCGCCCGATCAGCGCGAGACCCGGGGTATCGGGCAGGGTAAACGTCACGTCGCGCAGGATCACACGGTCAGCGCCATCGCGGCGAAACGTCTTGCTGAGGCGCTCGAGCCGGATCATGGCGACACGATCCGTCCTGGCACGAGGCGGAGTGCGGCCAGACCCAGAAGACTGAGGCCCAAAGCGACAGCTGCGACATACTCTGGCGTCACATGGGCGCCGTCATAGACCGGATAGAACCCTTTGCGGACCAACCCGACGATATGCACGAGCGGGTTCCACCAAAGGAGTTCACGTGCGAACGCGGGCAGGGTCTCGAACGTGAAGAACACGCAGCTGACCAGAAAGAGCGGGCGCGAGACGATACCCCAGACGACCTCCCAGCTTTTCGACAGCGCGAAGAGCCAGCAGTTGACCAGCCCGACGCCAAGGCCGAGCACCGCCGCAAGTCCCCACGCGGCGATCAGCGGGGCGGGATCGACCCGGACCTGATCGGCGAAGACGGCGAGGATCGTCCCGAAGATCAGGGCGGCGACGACCACGCCCGTCAGTGCCTGCAGCGCGAACCGCGCCACCAGCGCGTCGAGCGGCCGGACGGCCGGGAAGGCAAAGAGCGCCCGGTTCACATGCACCGATCGCGCCGTCACGCTTGAGATGTCGTGAAACCAGTGAAACGCGACATAGCCCGTCGCGTAGAACAGCGGAAAGCTGCGGCCGACCGGCGGCTGATGCGCGACTTGCGAGAAAATGACCGACAGGATCGCCACGAACGCCGCCGGCTCCAGCACTGCCCAGAGATAGCCCGCCGGCGAGCGGCCGTACCGGGTGATCATCTCGCGCAGCATCAATGCGCCGATCACACGTGCCGTGGTGGGCTTTGGACTGGGCATACGGATCTGGTGGCCTCCCGCGGATTGAGATCACCGTTAACTCGCCCTTAAGCGGTAAATTCGAGGTTAAGCGTGCACTGGCCTGGGCTAAGGGGAGATAAAGCATGCTGACCGCGATCGTGGACCGTCTTCTCAGCGCGCCCGATTCGCCGACGGCCGATCTCTACTTCCGCAACGCTTGTGCCGATTACTTGGGTGACGGGGTCGCTCAGATCGGACCGACCGTCTTTGCGTCGGACACCGCGACGCTGGTCATGCGCCACGACAGGCGGGCCGGCCCGCTGCCCAACCGCCGCCGTCTGATCTACTTCGTCGACGATGATGTGGATGCAGGTGTCAAGGACGAGAGCCTGCCGTTCCTCTACCGCCAGAAACTGAAACTGGTCGAGCACCCGACCGCCAAGCGTCTGTCGCGCTATGCCGGCGTTGCGGTCGTCGGATCGGCCGTGCTGGCCGAGGCGTTTCGCCCCTCGATCGAGACGCATCTGTTGCGGCCATACTGGCGCGAGCCCTTTGCGGATCTCTCTCACTTCGATGCGATGACCCGCGAGGATGAGCAAATCGACATTGCCTTCCTCGGCAGCTCGGTCCATCGGGCAGATCTGAAGTTCCTGCTCCCGGTGATCGCGCGGATACTGGCGCATCAGCCTCGTGTGCACTTCCACCTTCCCGAACGCCACATGTTGCCGTCCGCGTTCGATCGGCATCCGAGGGTGCATAGGATACGCGGGATCAACTGGACCAACTATCGCAACGAGATCGGTGGGCGGCGTTTTCACATTGCGCTCTATCCGCTGCTGGACACGCCCTTCAACCGCGCCCGTTCGCCCAACAAGCTGATCGAGCATGCTGTCGTTGGAGCGGCGCCGTTCTATTCGTCGACCTGGGCCGAGGCCCGCCGGGTGCCGGACGGCGTGGCTGGCGTCTGTCTTGCGAACAACCCCGCCCTCTGGGTTCACGCGATCACGTCCCTCCTGCGCGAACCCGACCGTCTGCGCACGATTGCCGAGGGTGCTCAATCGGTTGCGGCGCGCCTGAATCGGCCCGAACCGCAGCGTGTGCTCTGGCGGCAGCTGCTCGGCATCCATCGGTCAACGCATGCGTGATGTGGGCGGCAGCCCACGGATCTGGGGGCGCACGTGGCCGGGGACCGGCATCGCCTGGCGTGTGTCGCGGGCATCGCGCTGGTGTGGCGCGGCCCTTGCTGCTGCGGTGGTCGAGGCCATTGCCCGGATAAGGTGGCTTGGCTGGCTGCCGCGATCACTGGTGATTCCGTTCGAGCGTTTGCTGCTCGCCGGCTCGGATGCGGGCACGTTCGACCCGGTCTATTATCGCGGGGTAAACCCCGACGTGCGTGTGGCAGGCGCCGACCCGCTGTCGCATTATCTGCGCTATGGCTGGCGTGAGGGACGGGCGCCGAACGCCCGGTTCGATGATGCGCACTACCGGGCAGAGGCCGGGATGGTCCGCCGCCAGCCCCTCAGCGCGCTGTCGCACTTCCTGGTCTTGGGCAAGCGGCAGGGCGTGTGCCCGCTCCCGGGCGTCAACCTCGCCTCGCTTGGCACTGACGAGCCGGAGCTGAGCGTCGCGCGCATTGACCCATACGCGCACCTGCTCGGCCACAGCCAACCGATCGGACACAAGAAGCCCGTGCTGGCGGCGGTCAAGGCCGCGCTTGCCCGCGCGATGCCACCGTCCGGTCCCGCCGAGGTCAATGTCATCATGCCGGTGTACCTTGGCCGTTCCGAGACGCTGAACGCCATTTCCCGTGTCCTCTGGGCGGCGAACGACACCAGGTTTTCGCTGGTCGTGATCGACGACGCCACGCCCGAGCCTGGTCTCGCCGAAGATCTTGATGCCTTGGCGTCACGAGGGCTGATCAGACTTCTGCGCAACCCGTTCAACCGAGGTTTTGTGGCCAGCACGAACCGGGGCAGTGAGCTCGAGCCCGATCGCGACGTCATCTGGCTGAACGCCGATACCGAAGTCTACGACGGCTGGATCGACCGGCTGCGGCGTGCGGCCTATTCCGACCCGCGCATCGCGACCGCCACGCCGCTGACCAACAACGGCACGATCTGCAGTTATCCGCGAACGAATGTCGACAACCCCGGTGAACTGGAGCGGCCCTGGGCCGAGATCGATGCGCTTGCGGCGCTGGTTAACGGTGGCGTTCGGGTTGCCAGCCCGACCGCCGTTGGTTTTTGCACCTATGTGAAGCGCGCGGCCTTGGAGGCCGTCGGGCCCCTGGACGAAAATGCATTCGGGACGGGCTATGGCGAGGAGAACGACTTCTCTCAGCGCGCGATCATGCTTGGATGGTCGAACGTGATCGCGGCGGATGTCGTTGTTCGGCACTTCGGCGCGACATCGTTCAGGGACCAGCGGGCGAACCGGGTGGAAGCGGCGCTCAAGGTTCTGGACCGGCGCTATCCGCAGTACAACGCGCAGGTCCAGGCGTTTCTGACCCGCGATCCGCTGGGGCCCGCGCGGCGAGCGCTTGACTTGGCGCGGCTGCGCCATCTGGTGGCCGAACGCAGTATCCTCATCGTTTGTCACGCGCGCGGCGGTGGGACGCATCAGCACGTGCAGGAGGAGATTTCGCGCCTTGGTGCGGAGGGTGTGTCCGTCTTCCTGATGACACCGGGGTCGGGACGCGACGGGACTGTGGCGCTGGCGCATGCGAAGACGGGGGCCCTCCCGGGCCTCGCCCAGCTGCCGCTGGCCGATGACGCGACATGGCAGACGATCCGGGATCTCGGCATCGGCGAAGTGCACGTCCACCACCTGATCGACTTCGGTGCTGATGCCGCAACCCTGTTCCGGTCCCGCCTTGGCGCGCTGGGCGTGCCGTACACCTTCACCGCCCACGACTATCTTGCGGTCTGCCCGCGCATCGACATGACCGACCGCATGGGGCGCTACTGCGGTGAGCCTTCGGAGCAAGGCTGCAGGCTTTGCCTAAGCCATCGTTTGAACGCTTCGGACGGTATCGACATCGCGGATTGGCGCGAGGCCTATCGAGAGCTTCTGGCCAAGGCCGCGCGGATCATTGTGCCGGACATCGACGGCGCCCGGCGTCTGTCGCGGTACTTCCCGGAGCTCCGGCAGATCCAGGTTCAGCCGCATGAGCCGGCGACCACCCTCATCGCCCCTCCCAGGCTGCTCGCCCGTCGCAGGGGCGCCTTGCGCATTGCCGTGGTTGGAGCCATCGGGCCGGCCAAGGGCTTCGACGTCCTGCTGAGGCTCGCGCACTACGTCGCGCGGCGCAAGCTGCCTGTCGAATTCATCGTGATCGGCAAGACCAAGAACGACAGTGCCGCCGAGGCTGCCGGGATCCGGGTGACGGGCGCATACCTGAATGCTGACGTGCAGGGCGTGATCAGCAAGGAGGACCCGGACCTGATCTGGATCCCGTCGATCTGGCCCGAGACATACTGCTATACGCTCTCGATCGCGCTTGCCTCCGGGCGGCCGGTTGCGGCCTTTGGGATCGGTGCGCTGCAGACACGCTTGAGGTCGGCGGGCCGCGGCAAGGTCATTCCCCTGGACGTCGCGTTCGAGCCGGACCGTCTGTGGCCCGCGCTTCTGGGTGCCGCGCGTGAGGCCGGGCCCGTCCACGCTCGCCCGACCGTTTCGGCCGCTGTCTGAGGGTTCAGAGAGAGGCGAGTACGATCAGGCAGCCTTTGCGACCAGATCGTGTCCGTGGAGCGACCGCCATGGGAACGTCTGCGCCGGCCCGGCGATCTCGTCCGACAGCTGTCGGCACACCGTGTCGCTGAGGTCCAGGTATCCGGCGGGTGCCGGGGCAGGCTGGCCACGCCCGGCCAGCAGCAAGCTTAGCGCGCGCTCGCGTGCAGGGCTTGGAGCCTGCTGGCGGAGAACACCGATGGCATGGAGCCGGTCGGGATCCAGGCTCGCGTTCATGCGGGCAGGGACCGACCCTGCCAAAGAGATGCCGGCGAAAGCCTCGATCGGCGCCAGAACCGCATCGGCAGGCGTCCTATCCTCGATCCGGTAGAGCGAAAGAGCCTCGTTGCCGGCCGCATGTTGCCATTGACCGATCCGCTTGGTCAGGTCGAGCGCGCCGTTTGTCAGCACCCGGCGCGCGAACGCATCGATGTTCGCCAAGGGCTGTCCGCCGTCGACCGTCTTGACATACTGGTTGAAGAGCGAGCGCACCCAAGGCTCGACCGGACGGCTGTAGAGCAGGAATTCAGCCTCGGCTTGCGCCGCATGGATGTCCGCCATCAGCCTCGCAACAGCGCGCGGCGCATAGAGCGAGAGATACTCCGACGACAGGACCATCCGCTGACATCCGGCCAGCCGTGCCTCAGCGATCAGATCCGCCAGGGACACGGGCATCACGTCATCGGCCATCGGACCGAAGCCGTAGTGCCGCGAGAGCCCATAGTGCGCGGCCGCGGTCCCGGCCTCCCACGGATACCAGACGCCCGCAGACCGCAGATTCGCGTGCGCCCGGTCGAGCGCGCGCTGAATATACGTCGATGCGCATTTGTTCAGGCCCAGGTGGAACAGGATCCGCATGCTTCGCCCTCCGCTCTCAGCAGTCGACTGAATTGAGCAAATCATGGCTAAAGTCAGGTTAAGCACGCCGTCGCCTGACGCGAATGAGCTTGTGAGCGCTTGCAATTGCGCGGTGACCACGCCTAGGCTTTACCGTGGGGTCATCCCGCTGCGGCCTTGCTCTTATGCTGATGAAGCCAGTTCGATGGTTGTTCGCGTCGACTCGGCGGCTTGCCGCCCAGTCTGCCGTACCCTCCAGCAGGGACGGCGCGCATACGCTGGCGCTCTGGCCGATTGCCATCTTCGTGGGCATCGTCACCGGCTATGCGGTTCTGGGCTTTCGCTACCTGATCATCAGCATTGAGAACTTCGTCTACGGCGCCGGGGGATTCGATCTCCACAGCCATGCCGCGACACTGGAGTGGTGGCATCTGGTCCTCGTTCCGATCGTCGGCGGTCTGATCGTTGGCCAGATCGTCACGCGGCTTGCGCCATCCCGGAGGGCTCGGGGCATCGACGAGGTGATCGAGGCGGCGGCGTTGAAAGGCGGGATTGTCGGCAAACGGCAGGGTATCGCGTCGGCGCTGGCGGCGCTCGTTACCTTGTCGACAGGGGGGTCGACAGGCCGGGAGGGCCCGGCGGTCCACATCGGGGCCGTGATTGCCAGCTGGGTGTCGCGCCAGATCAACGCAGCGCCGATCTCGGCGCGCGACATCCTCGGGTGCGCTGCGGCCGCTGCGGTTTCGGCGTCATTCAATGCGCCGCTCGCCGGGGCGATCTTTGCGCTGGAAGTGGTGCTGCGCCACTACGCGCTTCATTCCTTCGGACCGATTGTTGCCGCCTCGGTTGCGTCCGCGGTCGTGAGCCGGATCTATCTGGGTGATTTTGCGCAGTTCACGCTGCCTGCCCACACGATCGCCTTCTACTGGGAGATGCCGGCCTTCATGATCCTCGGGATCGTCTGCGGCCTTGTCGGCGTCATCTTCATCCGAACGCTGTTCCTGGCCGAGCGGGTGGCGGACCGCGTTCAGGCTGCGGTTCGCCTGCCCGACAGCCTGCGTCCGGCCGTCGCCGGGCTGTTCCTTGGCCTGATTGCCACGCAGTTCCCACATATCATCGGGGTGGGCTACGAGACGACGGCGGAGGCGTTGCTGGCCGAGATCGGCATCATCACAGCGATTGTGTTCACGGTGGTGAAGGTCGGCGCCGCAGCGATCACCTATGCGGGGCGCATGGGAGGCGGCGTCTTTTCACCCTCGATCATGATCGGCGCGATGACGGGGGCCGCCTTCGGCGAGCTTGCAACGGGTGTCTTCCCGATGGTGTCAGGCGCGGTGGGGCTCTATGCGTTCGCCGGCATGGGGGCTGTCGCTGCGGCTGTTCTTGGGGCGCCGATTTCGTCGACCCTGATCGTCTTCGAGCTCACCGGAGACTATCAGGCGGCCATTGCGGTCATGATCTCCGTCTCGCTTGCCTGCGCGGTTGCACGCAAGTTCGTGCACCGCTCGTTCTTCCTGACGCAGTTGGAGCGGCGGGGTCTGCATCTCTCCGACGGGCCGCAGGGCTATCTTGCGACGACCATGCGGGCAAAACACCTCATGCGCCCCCGGGGGGCGGAGAACTGTGCTCCGGACAGCGGGTGTTGGGAGTTGGTGGCGCAGGGCGCCGCGTTGGGACCAGAGGATACGCTGGATCGCGCGCTGCCGATGTTCGAGCAGTTGCGAGGTCCGTACCTGCCTGTGGTCCAGAGCAAGGGACCGGATGACCGGGACCTGTTAGGGGCGCTCTACCATGTGGACGCGCTGAGAGCCTACAACCGGCGCCTTGAGGAGGAGCTCCGAGAGGAACACGCCTGAGCCCGACGACAGTATTGTCTCAGGCGACCCAGCGATCGGTGTCCGTTTCGGACTCTCTCACAGTGGTCTTCTGGGCATCGTTGTGGATATCCCGGGCGGAATCCGCCGCACGCACCATGCACGCCCCCACACCCAGCAGCAGCGCTCGGGTTTGCGGGTCCAGCGATTGCCCGCGCGACGCCAGATACTCCCGGATCGCGAAAGCCGCGTTTTCCAGTGGAAGCTCCACATCTGACACGAGCCGACCGGGCAATTCCTTCTTAGGTGTCTCGGTCGCTTTGCGTTCTGGCAAGTTCATGTCCTGTTCGCCTGTCGATCCACGGGCCTGAGTCGATAACACAAGTCACAGCATCTATGTTGTCGGTTAATGGAAAGTTAACGCAAGATATTGATTTGCAACTTGCAACTCACAAAGTTGTTCATCAAGTCCGACCAAAATCATAAGCGGTTGGAATACAGTAGATTTTAGACAAAACTTTATCTCTGTCGGCAGTTTCGCAATATGCAATTAGCACCCGCAGACTGCACATATTGTGTGTAGGCGGGTCTCAAACCAGCTTCCAACCGCCGGTCGGCGGTCGGATTTGCCGTGTCCTAGGCGCTTGGCGGTGGATCCAGCCGCTGATGGCGGGCCCTGGCACCGCGTTCGATTGCTGCAGCGGCGAGTCGGCCGACTGAGATCTCATGGCGCAGTTCCTCGAGCCATCGCAGCTCGGTCATTTTGACGGTCCCATCAGCAGCGGCGACGTCGCACGCCAGTGCATAGGCTGTTTCGCGCAGGTGGTCGTGCAGGGCGCCCTTGACCAGACCCAGCAAAGCATCAAGCCCGTCCTCCTCGGAGAAGAGGTCCGACACGATTGCGCCCACCTGTTCGATCCGATCGATGTCGTAGCCGCGAAACACGGGCAAGAGCTCCACGATCGACGTGATCTCCTTGAACTCGGGAGGGCTCATTTCCTCGTCGGCCGCGGAAGTGGCAATCATAACCGCGACGAGGGCATCCTGGGGGCTGAGAGCATCGATACTCATCGGGGGGCTCCGGTCTTGGACAGAGGGATCAGACGGATTCGGACATATGGGGCAGGACAGACCGGGGCAAGGGCGCTCGTGCTTTCCGTGTCGTCACCTCAGAACTTGTAGGTCAGCGCAATACCGCCAAGGAACTGATGCCGGCTTCCCCGGTCCTCGACCAGCGGACTGTCCGAGGCGTCGCCAACGAGGTTCGTGTATTGTGCGATGGCGGTAAAACCCCAATGGTCTGTCACGAGATAGGTCGCGGCAATCGTGCCCGAGAAGTCCTTGAGCCCGCCTTCGGCGCGGAACGTCCTGAGCCCACTGGCGGCGGCCCCGGCAGGTGTTACCGAGAAATAGGTGTCGTTGTAGTTGTCCGAGGCCAGCGTCGTCGCGCCAATCAGGTTGATCCGAAGTTTCTCCCCGATGGGCACCGAGTAGCGCAGCGCCGTGTCGATCGTGTAACCGTCGTGGGCACCGGAGACATCGAAGCTGACCCGACCGATGAAGGTCAGCGCGTCCTTGCCCGGAGCGATGAACGGGAGATTGATCTCGACAAATCCTCCGACCTCGTACGCGGCGTCAATCGGCGGCAGCAACGAGACGACCGGGTCCTCCACGTCTGAATCGCGGGGGCCGCGAAACTGAAACAGTGGGCCGAAGTCGATGAACTCATACCCTGACACGTCGATCTGAATTCCTCGACCAGCGGACTGGATCCCAAACCCTTCATATCGAAGTGAGAGCGGGACAATCGGGATCGGATCAAACTCGTCCGAACCCTCGTAGTCTGGTGCAAAACCAACCCCGACGCCAATCTGCCCCTCGAGGCTTGACTGAGCATCTGCGGGAGTTGCGCTGAGGCTCGTGATCGCCAGGACGATCATCAGAAGGCGCCGCATCGAAGTTCCTTTCCGTTACCGGGGCAAAGCGTCGATCAGAAACGTCGAGATCCGTCCTTTGTTCCTGCTGCACAGCGCCTGCAGGCGTTGACGCCCGCCGGGCGCCTGCCTAAGACCCGCCACGATACCATACGGGGCGATGTGATGACCGACCAATCCACGCGCGATCTGGCGATGGCCTCCAAGGCCTGGCCGTTCGAGGAGGCGCGCAAGCTTGTGAAGCGCTACGCCGGAACGCCCCCGGAGAAGGGGTATGTGCTGTTCGAGACGGGGTATGGTCCCTCCGGTCTGCCGCATATCGGAACGTTTGGGGAGGTTGCGCGCACGACAATGGTGCGCCGGGCGTTTGAAGTTCTCTCGGACATCCCGACCCGTCTGATCTGTTTTTCCGACGACATGGACGGGATGCGCAAGATCCCCGAGAACGTGCCGCAACCCGAGATGCTGGCCGACTATCTCCAGAGACCGCTGTCGGATGTGCCCGATCCCTTCGGGACGCACGAGAGCTTTGCGGCGCACAACAACGCGCGGCTGAACGCCTTCCTCGACCGCTTTGGCTTCGACTACGAGTTCATCTCGGCCACGGAGTTCTACCGCTCCGGGCGGTTCGACGAGATCCTGCTGCGGGCGGCCGAGAAATACGATGCGATCATGCAGGTCATGCTGAAGACGCTGGGTGAGGAGCGTCAGCAGACCTATTCGCCCTTCCTGCCGATCAGCCCGACGACGGGCAGGGTCCTCTATGTGCCGATGAAGAACGTCGATGCCACCAAGGGCGAGATCACCTTCGACGACGAGGACGGCACCGAGACGACGCTTCCGGTGACCGGCGGACAGGTGAAGTTCCAGTGGAAGCCCGACTTTGGCGCGCGCTGGGCGGCGCTGAGCGTCGATTTCGAGATGTTCGGCAAGGACCATTCCTCGAATGCGCCCGTCTATGATCGGATCTGCCAGATCCTCGGCGTGAAGGCGCCTGAGCACTATGTCTATGAGCTGTTTCTGGACGGCGAGGGGCAGAAGATCTCGAAGTCCAAGGGCAACGGCCTGACCATCGACGAGTGGCTGACCTACGCCTCGACCGAGAGCCTCAGCCTCTACATGTTCCAAAAGCCGCGGTCGGCCAAGCGGCTGCACTGGGACGTGATCCCGCGTGCGGTGGACGAGTATCACCAGCACCTGCGGGCCTACGCCGATCAGGACACTGACAAGCGGCTGGCGAACCCGGCGTTCCACATCCACGGGCACAACGTGCCGGCGTCCGACATGGCGGTGCCGTTCTCGATGCTGCTTAACCTGGCCTCGGCTTCGTCTGCCGACGACAAGGAGACGTTGTGGGGTTTTGTCCGCAAGTACGCGCCGGATGCCTCGCCCGAGACGCATCCCGGACTGGACGCGGCAGCTGGCTTTGCGGTGCGCTACTTCCAGGACTTCGTGAAGCCCAACAAGGTCTTTCGCCCGGCCACGGACAAGGAACGCGCAGCGCTCGCCGACCTCCGGGGCCGGTTGGCAGCCTGGGACGGTGCGCCGGATGCCGAAGAGCTTCAGAACATCGTCTTCGCAGTCGGCAACGATCACGCCTTCGACCCTCTGCGTGACTGGTTCAAGGCGCTCTACGAAGTGCTGCTGGGTGCCAGTCAGGGCCCACGTTTCGGCGGTTTCATTGCGCTCTACGGGGTGCCGGAGACGATCCGGTTAATCGATGATGGGTTGTCGGGCGGCCTGGCCGCCTGACGTTGGACCTCCGGGGTTCGAGAGAGGCTGGCCGAAGGTCAGAAGATTGTCAGTTGCCGGGATGCGCGATCAAACGCCCTCCTAGGACGATCTGGATGTTCGTGCCGATGACAGCAAAATCGCCAAATTCCAATCGGTTATCCTGCGACGTATCCTTGCCGCTCCCACGTCCCTGATCCTTATAGTCGTCGTCTTGCATCACCCGCTCCTGATCGTTCACCCTCTAACTATAGACGAATTCATCGAAAAGTCACCCAAGTCTCCATCCGCCAGCCCTGTCTGCCCAACCGGCAGGCATCAGCCGTCGGGTGGCACCAGTCTTGACGTTACGGCAACAGCAACGGCATGAGACCGGCTATGAGCCGGGAGGAGTAAGTCAATGGAATTCCTGAAGCAGGGCAAGCCCGAGGTCGAGCGTGCGGAAGACGACGCGAAGGTGCGCGCGGTCGTCGAGACGACACTGGCCGATATCGAGGCGGGGGGCGACGCGTCGGTTCGCGAGCTGAGTGCGAAGTTCGACGGCTATACACCTGATTCATTTCAACTTTCCGAGGCTGACATCGCCCAGGCGCTCGACGCTGTCTCGGCCCGCGATCTGGATGACATCAAGTTTGCGCAGGAGCAGATCCGCACCTTCGCCGAGGCGCAGCGGGCCTCGATGACGGATATCGAGGTCGAGACCCGGCCCGGCGTGATCCTCGGCCACAAGAATATCCCCGTACAATCAGTGGGTTGCTATGTGCCCGGCGGCAAATTCCCCATGGTGGCGTCGGCGCACATGTCGGTCCTGACGGCCTCGGTTGCGGGGGTCCCGCGGATCGTGGCGTCGGCCCCGCCGGTCGATGGCAAGCCCCATCCGGCGATCGTCGCGGCCATGCATCTCGGCGGCGCGCACGAGATCCTGTGCCTGGGCGGGATCCAGGCAGTTGGCGCCATGGCGCTCGGGACCGAAAGTATCGACCCAGTGCACATGCTTGTTGGTCCCGGAAATGCCTTTGTTGCGGAAGCAAAACGACAGTTGTTCGGGCGTGTCGGGATCGATCTGTTCGCGGGACCGACCGAGACAATGGTCATCGCGGATGAAACTGTAGATGGCGAGATGTGTGCGACGGACCTTTTGGGGCAGGCAGAACATGGCTACAACTCCCCCGCGGTCCTGGTCACGAACTCCCGCAAGCTGGCACAAGACACCATGGCCGAGATCGAGAGGCTGCTGGAGATCCTGCCGACGGCCGAGACCGCGCGGGTGTCCTGGAAGGACTATGGCGAGGTGATCCTGTGCGACGACTACGACGAAATGTTGAGCGTTGCCAATGAGATAGCCTCTGAGCACGTGCAGGTGATGACCGATCGCGACGACTGGTTCCTGGAGCACATGACCTCCTATGGCGCGCTCTTCCTCGGGCCACGCACGAATGTCGCGAACGGCGACAAGGTGATCGGCACCAACCACACGCTGCCAACGAAGAAGGCAGGGCGCTACACAGGCGGGCTCTGGGTTGGCAAGTTCCTGAAAACACACAGCTATCAGAAAATCCTGACCGACGAAGCGGCGGCCGAAATGGGCGCCTATTGCTCGCGCCTCTGCATGCTGGAGGGCTTCGTCGGGCACGCCGAACAGGCCAATGTCCGGGTGCGCCGCTACGGGGGCCGGAACGTCGCCTACGGCAGCGCGGCGGAGTGAGCGCGCCGGGAAAACGGGTGTATGACAAACGTATGACTTGCGTATGACTTTCGTACCGCAACCCTGTGCGCGAAAGTCGAGCTGCGCGGGGTCACTGCACGCCGCGTCAGAGGGAGACGAGAGATGAACCTGCCAAAAACCCCTTCGTTCCGTCTCGACGGCAAACGCGCGTTGGTGACCGGCGCCTCCTCGGGCATCGGGCTTGGCTGTGCCGTGGCGCTTGCCGAGGCGGGCGCCCAGACGGTGCTGGCCGCCCGGCGGCAGCCCGAGCTTGAGGCGGCCGTGGCGGAGCTGACGGCGCGGGGGGGCGAGGCCGAGGCGCTGGTCCTCGACGTCTCGGACATCGAGGCCGTCGCGCGGGAGGTTGCACGCCTCGGTCCGTTTGATGTCCTGGTCAACTCGGCCGGGATCGCGCGGCATTCGGCGGCGGTCGACACGGCCCCTGCGGATTTCGATGCGGTGATGGGCCTGAACGTGCGCGGCGCCTACTTTCTGACCCGGGAGGTGGCCAAGGGCCTGATCGGGGCAGGGCGGGGCGGGTCGCTGATCAACATCTCCAGCCAGATGGGCACGGTCGGCGGGCCCGAGCGCGCGGTCTACTGCGCGTCCAAGTGGGCGGTCGAGGGGTTCACCCGCGCGATGGCGATCGAGCTTGGCCCGCATGGGATCCGCGTCAACACGATCTGCCCGACGTTCATCCGGACACCCCTGACCGAACCGACGTTCGACGACGCGGACAAGGTCGCCTGGGTCAAAGAGAAGATCAAACTGGGCCGCGTCGGCGAGATCGAGGATATCATGGGCGCGGCGCTCTACCTGGCGTCCGATGCCTCGGGCCTTGTCACCGGCAGCTCTCATCTGGTCGATGGCGGGTGGACGGCCGATTGACCCCGGTTTGCGCCGGTGAGCGCAGTGGTTGCGCATCAATTTGTTGGTCTGTCAGGCCGGGATTTAATGGTGGGCGCGACAAGGATTGAACTTGTGACCCCCTCGATGTCAACGAGGTGCTCTCCCACTGAGCTACGCGCCCGCCGTATGGGTGCTGGGTCTATAATCCCGCCCGCATTTCCGCGCAAGCCCCGATCTGGACGCCATGTCGCGGCCGCGAAAAGACCCTTTGCGTCTGACACAAGGGTGTCCGATACCTGGGGTGCCGGGATCTTCCCGGCGGACCGTCGCAACCATTCCATGGCCCGCCCCGCATGATGCCATTCGAGCTCAAAGAGCCTGAGCACCTCGTCAGCAACGCCGTCTTCAACTCGCCGCACTCCGGGCGGCGCTATCCGGACGAGCTGGTGGCGAGGTCTCGTCTCGACGCGTTGAGCCTGCGTGCGTCCGAGGATGCCCTGGTGGACGATCTTTTTGCGGCGGCCACGTCGCACGGCGCGCCCCTGCTGTGCGCAACCGTGCCGCGGGCGTACCTCGATCTGAACCGAGCGCCGGGGGAGATGGACCCAGCCCTCATCGAGGGTGTTGCGCCGGGGGGGCTGAACCAGCGGATTGCCGCGGGTCTGGGCGTCGTGCCGCGGATCGTGTCGGAAGGCGCGTCGATCTATGACGGCAAGATCACGCTGGCCGAGGCCGTGGCGCGGATTTCCCGCATCCATGCGCCGTACCACCAGCAGGTCGACACGCTGCTGCAACGCGCCCGGGCGCGATTCGGGACCGCGGTCCTGTTCGATTGCCACTCGATGCCGTCGGAAGCGCTGCGCGCGGCGCCGCGGGTCCGGGGCCGGATGCCGCAGATAGTTCTGGGGGACCGGTTCGGTGCGTCGGCCGAGCGGGCGGTTGTCATGGAAACTCAGCGTGCGTTCGAGGCGGAGGGATTCGTCGTTGCCCGGAACGCGCCGTTTGCAGGGGGCTACATTACCCAGCGTTACGGTCGGCCGTCGCGGGGGATGCATGCGATTCAGATCGAGATCGATCGGGGCCTCTACCTCGACCAGACCCGAATCGAGCCGGGCCCAGCATTTCATGAGATTTGCGAACGACTTGGCCGCGTGATTTCTCAACTCGTCGATGTTGCGTCCGGACCTGCGGCGCTGGCTGCCGAGTAGACAAGCCGTCTCAGGCCGCGATCTCAACGCTTTGACAACATTGCAAAAAAAAGGGCCGCGTTGCCGCGGCCCAGTCAAAGGGAGGAAACGCCCAGGATGGGCGAGCAATACGCCGTATTGCTGTGACCGAGTTTATGTGTGCGCCGCAGAAATGCAAGTGTGCATCGCAGCAAAAAATTTGATCACTTGGATGGCGGGCGGTGAAAGTGACTATTTGACAACATCTTACGGCCAGCGCGCCTCGGAAAAAAACGCGTGCGGTGCAATAAATTAACGAAGTGCGCGCCCCCGTGTGATGGCGTCTGATCCAAATTTGTGCCGAATTGCATCAGTTGCTGCTTCAGCTTTAGCCAGTGTGTCTTGTTTGTCCGCAAAAAGCTTCGGAGCCGCGATCTCATCCTCCGCCGTCACAAGCTCGGATATGCCCACCCCCAACAGCCGAAACGGACCCTGATCGATTGCGCGCGACAGCAGCGTCCCGGCCAGCGTGTAGAGCGTATCCGCCAGATTCGTCGCAGGCTCGGCCCGCGCCTGCCGGGTGATCGTCCGGAACGATGCCGTCTTGAGCTTCAGCGTCACCGACCGCCCGGCCAACCCCTTGGCCTTGGCCCGATCCGATGTCCGAACAGCGAGCCGCCAGAGGTAGCCGTCCAGTCGATCCGGGTCCGAGATATCCGTGTCGAACGTCGTCTCCGACGAGATCGACTTGGCGGCCTCGTTCGGATTGACCCGGCGGTGGTCGATGCCGTGCGAGAGCTCGTGCAGGCGCTTGCCGATCTGTCCGTAGCGCCCCATCAGGCTGGCCGCGTCCATCGCCCTGAGATCGGCGTTGGTCCTGAGCCCGTCCGTCTCCAGCTTCTCGGCCAGGGCGCGGCCGACGCCCCAGATCGTCCGCACGGAGCGGGGCGCCAGAAAGTCCAGTGTCTCGGCCCGGCCGATCACCGAATAGCCGCGTGGCTTGTCCAGATCCGAGGCCGTCTTGGCGAGGTACTTCGCGTGGCTGAGGCCCACCGAGACGGTGATCCCGACCTCTTGCTCGATCTCCCGCGCCAAGGCGGCCATCGACAGCGCAGGCGGCCGCTTCAGGAGCCGTTCGGTGCCTGTCAGATCCAGGAACGCCTCATCCAGCGACAGCGGCTCCACCAGGGGGGTGAGCTTGCGCATACGCTCGCGGATATCGCGCCCGACGGCGGCGTAGTGCTCCATGCGCGGCTTCACGACCGTGGCGTCAGGGCAGAGCTTCAGCGCCTTGAACATCGGCATGGCCGAGCGCACGCCCGACACCCGCGCGATGTAGCAACACGTGGTGACGACACCGCGCCGCCCGCCGCCGACGATCAGCGCCTTGTCGGCCAGATCAGGATTGTCGCGCTTCTCAACCGAAGCATAGAAGGCATCGCAGTCCATATGCGCGATGCCGAGCGCGCCCAACTCGGGATGCACCAGCAGCCGTACGCCTGCGCACTGGGGACAGCGTCCGGGCGGGGCGCTGTCGAACCAGGTCAGGCAATCGCGGCAGAGAGCGGGCATGGCGCCAGTATAGCGCCCGAGACGGCCCGCCGCACGTCAGATCCGCTCACCCTTCTTCAGCAATTCCTCGATCAGCCCGCTGCTGTCGCCGCCACCGAAGGTCAACGCCCCCGAGGAGTAGGTCGACCCGTAGCTGAGCGCGAGGTTCGCGACCTGCCCGATCCCGGAGATCAGGCTCTCGTTGTCCAGCGTCGAGAGCGGGTGGATGAACGTCGCCCAGAGCTTGCCCTTGGCGACCGAATAGCGCGCATCAAGTGCCGTGTCGAAGTTGGCCTGCATCATCCGCATGAGATCGTCACTGGACAGCCCCTCGGCCGACCGGATCGGCGTGATGGCGCGCATGCGATCGGCGACAGCGTCAAAGACGATCAGGACGGGGATTTCAGCCACGGTCAGCGAGATCAGGTTGCCCGAGAACTGGGTCTCGGCGTCCAGTGCGGTTGCGATCTCCACCATGCGTTCCGGCGTCATCGGCTCGTGCGCGCGGGCGGGGAGGGTGGCGAGGATAATCATCAGGGCGGCGATCAGTCTGGTCATGGCAATCTCCTTGTGGCGCGACAGAGGTTAACCGGCAAAACCGGCGCCGGGGAGACACTGTTTGGTGATCCGCGAGCCTCCGTGCCGGGGGTCTTTGCAGCGGCAGGCCGCCGCGCTATAGGACCGCCTCGCTTCAGGAACCGGTGATACGTGATGGACAAGACCTTCGATGCGGCGGCCGCCGAGCCGCGGATCTACGCCAAGTGGGACGCCGACGGCCGGTTCGCCGCCGGGGCCAATGCCTCGCGCCCCGAGACGTTTTGCATCGCGATCCCCCCGCCCAACGTGACCGGCTCGCTGCATATGGGCCACGCGCTGAACAACACGCTGCAGGACATCCTGATCCGTTGGAAGCGCATGCAGGGGTTCGATGTGCTCTGGCAGCCGGGGACGGACCACGCAGGAATCGCCACCCAGATGGTCGTCGAGCGCGAGCTGATGGAGACGCAACAGCCCGGGCGCCGCGAGATGGGGCGCGAGGCCTTCGTCAAACGGGTCTGGGAGCAGAAGGAGAAATCCGAGGGAACGATCCTGGGCCAGCTCAAGCGCCTGGGCGCATCATGCGACTGGTCGCGCACGCGCTTCACGATGGACGAGGGGCTGTCTGAGGCCGTCCTCAAGGTCTTCGTCGATCTCTACAACAAGGGTCTGATTTACCGCGGCAAGCGGCTGGTCAACTGGGACCCGAAGTTCGAGACCGCGATCAGCGATCTCGAAGTCGAATCCAAGGAAGTCGACGGCCACATGTGGCACTTCAAGTACCCCTTGGCAGGCGGCGAGACCTATGAATATGTCGAGAAGGACGCGGACGGGAACGTCACCCTGCGCGAGGTGCGCGACTATATCTCGATCGCGACAACCCGGCCCGAGACGATGCTGGGCGATGGCGCCGTTGCGGTCCATCCCGGGGATGAGCGTTATGCGTCAATCGTCGGAAAACTCTGCGAGATTCCGGTTGGACCCAAGGCGGATCGCCGCCTGATCCCGATCATCACGGATGAGTATCCGGATCCCGGTTTCGGCTCGGGCGCGGTCAAGATCACCGGCGCGCACGATTTCAACGACTACGGTGTGGCCAAGCGCGGCGGGATCCCCTGCTACCGGCTGATGGCCATGGATGCCTCGCTGCGGGCGGACGGTGAGCCGTACGCTTTCGAAGCGGCGAAGGCCCAGGCGATCGTCAAGGGCAAGTCGCTCACCGAGGAAGAGATTGACGCGATCAACCTGGTGCCGGACGAATACCGGGGGCTGGACCGGTACGAGGCGCGCAAACGCGTGGTTGCCGATATCACGGCAGAGGGGCTGGCCGTCATGATCCCGAACCCGGATCATGACCCCGAGGACGCGGACTCCGCGCCCTCTATCCCCCTGGTCGAGAACAATAAAATGATGCAGCCGTTCGGAGATCGCTCGGGCGTCGTCATCGAGCCCATGCTGACGGACCAGTGGTTCGTCGATGCCGAGACGCTGGCCAAACCCGCGATCGAGGCGGTTCGCAGCGGCAAGACCCGGTTCGTCCCGGAGAACTGGGACAAGACCTACTACAACTGGATGGAGAACATCGAACCCTGGTGTATTTCCAGGCAGCTCTGGTGGGGGCATCAGGTTCCGGTTTGGTATGGGCCGACCGTCACTCCGGCTGACGCTGAACTTCCCGGTTTTGGCTACGACGAACTCATACCGTTCTGTGCACCGTCGTTTGAGGAGGCAGCGGCGCTCGCCCAAGAATACTACGATAGCGTCGAACGGTGCATGACTGTCGATGTGAGCAACAAGGAAGCGCGAGATGTCGAGCAGGCAGAGCTGATTCAGGACGGCTCGGGATACGATACTGGCCTCTTTGTTTCGTTGTTCCGCGATCCCGACGTCCTCGACACGTGGTTCTCGTCCGCCCTCTGGCCGTTCTCGACGCTGGGCTGGCCCGAGAAGACGCCGGAGTTGGACCGCTACTACAAGACCGACGTTCTGATCACGGGGTTCGATATCATCTTCTTCTGGGTTGCCCGGATGATGATGCAAGGCATTGAATTCATGGATGAAGTGCCCTTCGACGATGTCTACATCAACTCGATTGTTGTAGACCCGAAGGGTCAGAAAATGTCGAAGTCCAAGGGGAATGTCATCGACCCCCTTGAGCTGATCGACGAATACGGCGCCGATGCGCTGCGCTATGCGCTGGCCAGCCAGGAGGTCCAGGCCCGGCGCACGCTGCGCATGGGGCCCGAGGCGACGCAGGGTGGGCAGCGGTTCGGCACAAAGCTGTGGAACGCGGCCCGGTTCGCCGAGATGAACGAGGCCTATGCGGTCCCGCCCTCGGCCACGCCTCCTTCTGCCACAGCTACGGTTAATTTGTGGATAATCGGAGAGACCGCGCGCACGGCCGCGAAGGTCACCGAGGCGCTTGAGGCCTACAAGTTCAACGAGGCGTCCTCGGCGCTCTACGATCACATCTGGAAAGTGTTCTGCGACTGGTATGTCGAGTTCTCCAAGCCCTTGTTATCAGGGAGTGATTCTGCGCTTCGCGATGAGACGCGGGCGTGCATGGCCTGGGCGCTGGACCAGTGTCTGGTGCTGCTGCACCCGATCATGCCGTACATCACGGAAGAGCTCTGGGGTACGCTGACCGCCCGGGAAAAGCCTTTGATTCATGCGACTTGGCCCGATCTGGACCCGGGTCTGGCCAATCCGGAGGCCGATTCCGAGATGGGCTGGGTTGTCCGGCTGATCGAGGAGATCCGGTCGGTCAGGGCCGAGATGAACGTCCCCGCGGGGGCCAAGATCGAGCTGGTTCTGACGGGCCACAGCCCCGAGACGGCGCACCAGTTGTTGCGGAATGCCCAGTTAATTCAGAGGCTTGCGCGTTTGAGCGAGTGCGCGGTTGCGGATGAGGCACCGGAAGGGTCGGTCACCATCGCCATGGGTGATTGTGCGGCGAACCTGCCCCTGAAAGGCGTCATCGATGTGGCCGCCGAGAAAGCTCGCCTGGAGAAGGCGGCGGCAAAATCTCAAAAGGAAATCAAGGGGTTGATGGGCAAGCTCTCGAACCAGGGGTTCCTCGCGAAGGCCCCTGCCGAGGTGGTCGAGGAGCAACGCGACCGCCTGGCGATCGCAGAGGCGGAGGCGGCGCGGCTGGACCAGGCGCTCGACCGGCTCGCGGCGCTCGGTTAACCGGTCTGGCCCTGTCAAAACACCCGTATTGCAGGCGTATTGCACCTGTATTGCTCGCGTATTGCAGGCGTATTGCAGCTGTATGTACAGAAAGTCGACCGGCACCGGTTAACGCGGCGGTGCGAGCACCCGCCCGAGGGGGCTGAGCAGGAACGCCAGCAGGGCCGCCGAGGCCACGACGTCGATCAGGAAGATCCCGGCGAGATCGTTCGCGGCGAAGGTCCAGAGCTGGGTGCCCCAAAGAATGCCCTCGGACCCGACGAACAGCAGCCCGGTCAGGTTGATGCCGACGTGCAGGCCCGATGCGGCCCAGAGATCGCCGGTCCGCCAGACGCAGACCACAAGGGCCAGGCCCGTCATGAACGTGATCGCGACATAGAAGAGCCCGCCGCCGTCCGGGAGTGCCGCGTTGAAATGGACGAGGCCGAAGCCGAACGACGGCAGAACCGCCCAGACCAGCGGCGAGCGGACCCGGGCCGCGATCTGCTGGAGGAGATAGCCGCGGAAGATCAGCTCCTCGCCGGTGGCCTGGACGAAGACCAGGAGCAGGACGGGGACCGCGAAGAGCGCCCACTCGCCGAGGGGCATG
Organism: Pseudomonadota bacterium; assembly: GCA_039033215.1. Lineage (GTDB taxonomy): Bacteria > Pseudomonadota > Alphaproteobacteria > Rhodobacterales > Rhodobacteraceae > Thermohalobaculum. Next base: position 51,819 of record JBCCDA010000016.1, read on the forward strand.
GCGCGGGTGGGTGCTCCGACGAAGAAGGCGGAGACCAGGATCGTGAGGCACGCAAACCCGATGCCGATCAGCGTGCCGCGCAGGAAGCCGCCGCGGTTGAGCGGCCCGGTCAGCGCGCGAAAGGGCAGGGCGTGGAACAGGCGCTGGGCGAGCAGGCAGCCAAGCCAGATGCCGCCGAAGCTGACAAGGACCACGAGGATTGCGACGGGATCGCCGCCGTCCTCGATTCGGGTCAGCGCCAGCATGCCCGCGTCAACGTTGCCGGTGCTGATTGAGATGACGCTGGCGTAGACGCCGAGCGTGGCAAGAACGCTGAGGACCCAGGCCGCAATGATCAGGCCGAAGCCCGCCACGGGGCGCCACCAACCGAGCTGCCGTCGGGCAGGTGTAACGTACCGCTCGAAGGGCGGATGGTCAGAAAGGCGCTCCATGGCAGGGTCTATGGCACCGGGGGGGCCATGTCACAAGCACATGGCGGATTTGCGAAACGCGGGGCCGAGGGTGCTTGAGGGCTGGCCTTCCGGGGGATAGGTTGGCGCCCAAACCCGGATTGTCGGGACGAGAAGAGGGAACGTGAGGATGGATGCGAAGACGTTCGACAAGTCGCGGCTTGTCAGCCGGCATGTGACCGAGGGGCCGTCGCGGGCGCCGCACCGGTCGTACTACTACGCGATGGGGCTGACGGATGAAGAGATCCACCGCCCCTTCATCGGCGTCGCCACCTGCTGGAACGAGGCGGCCCCTTGCAACATCGCGCTCAACCGTCAGGCCCAGGCCGTGAAGCTGGGTGTGAAGGAAGGGCAGGGGACGCCGCGCGAGTTCACGACCATCACGGTAACCGACGGGATCGCCATGGGACACGAGGGGATGCGGTCCTCGCTGGCCTCGCGCGAGGCGATCGCCGATACGGTCGAGCTGACCATGCGCGGCCATGCCTATGACGCGATCGTCGGTTTGGCCGGGTGCGACAAGTCGCTGCCGGGCATGATGATGGCGATGGTGCGGCTGAATGTGCCCTCGGTCTTCATCTACGGCGGTTCGATCCTGCCGGGCAAGGTGCCCGCGGGGGCGGATGTGCCGGCGGATTTCGCCTCGCGCGATCTCACCGTGCAGGACATGTTCGAGGCTGTTGGACGCCATCAGAACGGCGATCTGTCGGATGCGGCGCTGGCTATTCTGGAGCGGGTGGCCTGCCCGTCCGAAGGGGCCTGTGGCGGCCAGTTCACGGCCAACACGATGGCGTGCGTCTCCGAGGCCATTGGTCTGGCGCTGCCGCAATCTTCGGGCGCGCCGGCGCCGTACCAGTCCCGTGACCAGTATTCGGATGCCTCCGGACGGGCGGTGATGCAGCTGCTGGCGCAGAACATCCGCTCGCGGGATGTGGTGACGCGCGAAAGCCTCGAGAACGCGGCCCGGGTCGTCGCCTGCACCGGCGGGTCCACGAACGCGGGCCTCCATCTGCCGGCCATCGCGCACGAGGCGGGCATCGACTTCACGCTTCAGGACGTCTGCGACATCTTCAAGGAGACGCCTTACTTCGTCGATCTGAAGCCCGGTGGCACCTACGTGGCCAAGGACCTCTATGAGGCGGGCGGTGTCATGGTCGTCATGAAGGAGCTGATGAAGTCGGGCATGATTCACCGCGATTGCCTGACCGCGACCGGCAAGACGATGGGCGAGAACCTGGACAACATCGCAGGGGAGGCCGACGGCAAGGTGATCTACCCGATCGAGAAGCCGATCACGCCAACGGGCGGGGTGGTCGGTCTGATCGGGAACCTCGCGCCCGAGGGGGCGATCGTGAAGGTCGCCGGCATGAAGAAGCTGAAGTTCGAGGGACCCGCTCGGGTCTTCGAGTGCGAGGAGGACGCGTTCGAGGCCGTGCAGAAGCGCAACTACGCCGAAGGGGACGTCATCGTCATCCGCAACGAAGGGCCAAAGGGCGGCCCCGGCATGCGCGAGATGCTGCAGACAACGGCTGCGATCTCGGGCCAGGGCATGGGCTCGAAGGTGGCTCTGATCACCGACGGGCGGTTCTCGGGCGCGACACGAGGTTTTTGCGTGGGCCATGTGGGGCCTGAGGCTGCTGTCGGTGGTCCCATCGGTCTGCTCAAGGACGGCGACATTATCCAGATCGATGCGCGCAAGGGCACGATTAAGGTGAAGGTTCCCCAACGCGAGCTGCGCGCCCGCAAGAAGGAGTGGGCCGGTCCGCGCGAGACGATCTATGGCGCAGGTGCGCTCTGGAAGTACGCCCAGACGGTCGGTGGCGCGCAACATGGCGCAGTCACCCATCCCGGCGGCAAGGAGGAGCGCCACTGTTACGCGGACCTGTGATGTGATGAGTGGCAGTCGGAGAGTGTGAGTATGCGGGCCATTGTGACACGTGGATCGGTGCTGGCGATGCTGGCCCTTGGCGTGCTGACGGGTTGTGATCAGCAGGGCTTCAGCGGCCGCAATGCGGAGTGGGACCGGCGCAATGCCGGGCCTTACTACGTGGTCAGCGCGGACCCTGACCGTGCGGTTGTCTCGGCGCTGGGGCGTCAGGTGGCGATCGCGCCTGCCAAAGGCTTTTGCGTGGCCGAGGACTCGCTCGAGACGACGGGAAAGTCTGCCTTCGCACTGATCGGCGACTGCGTGCTCGAGGAAGGCGGCGAGAACGGCCCGCGCGATGCGCGGGGCGCCCTGCAGCTGCCAAAGGGCGTGCCGGGCATCATCACCGTCTCGATCTCCGGCGATCCGGGGTTCGGCACGGGGCAGACGTTCCGCGACAACCTCGACTCGTTCATCGACTCGTCCGAGGGCAAACGCTTGCTGGGCCGCTCGGGCGGTGCCTCGGAGGTCGAGGTGCTAGAGCAGCAGTACATCGGCGATGCCGTCTATGTGCTGGTCGAGGATGGCGGGGATCCCCTGGTCCCGGTGCTCGAGCCTCGGTTCTGGCGGGCCTTCACAGCGCTGAACGATCGGCTGGCCGTGATCACGGTCAGCGGGTTCAAACTGCTTCCGCTCGGCAAGGATGCGATGCTCGCGCACCTTGTCACACAGGTCGAGACACTGGCAGAGGCCAATCTTGCGCCGATCTACCAGGAGCCCGACACGCGGCTGGCCCGGGTGGATCGCCGCGAACCAGCGGCGCTGCCGGTGAGCGAGCTTGAGCCTGAGAGCATCATTGTCGTCAGTGCGTCGACGCCGTCGGGCGAGGAAGAGGTGGCCGGTGCCGACGGGGCGGTGCCTGACGGATCCGCTACCGATGTGCCCGTACCGCCGGCCCGGCCCGGAGCCGTGGATGCCGGCCCGGAAACGCCGCCGGCCCCTTCAGATCCCGTCGTCGCGGCTGCGCCGACGCCGGAGCCGCCTGCAGTCACGGCTACTCTGAACGCACCAGTGGAAGCGCCTGAGGCGCCGCCAAGGCCATCCCGCACCGGTGTGTGACGGCCAGTCTGGCGCTCAGATCTCCAGGTCGATCCAGACGGGGACGTGGTCCGACGGCTTTTCGCGGCCGCGCACGACCTGATCGATCCCGGCACCGGTCAGCCTGTCGGCGGCCTGGGGGCTTAGCAGCAGATGGTCGATGCGGATGCCGTTGTTCCGCTCCCACGCGCCGGCCTGGTAGTCCCAGAACGTATAGGTCTCGTCCGACTGGCTGCAGGCGCGCACGGCGTCGGTGAACCCAAGGTTCTCAATTCGCCGCCATGCAGCGCGCGTCTGGGGCAGGAACAGCGCATCGTCGCGCCAGCCGTCGGGGTTCGCGGCATCGCGCGGCTCGGGGATGACATTGTAGTCGCCCGCCATCAGCGCGATCTCTTCGGTCGCCAGCAACTCCTCGGCGCGGACGTAGAGACGGTCCATCCAGGCCAGCTTGTAGTCGTACTTCGGGCCCGGAGCCGGGTTTCCGTTCGGCAGGTACATCCCGCAGATCCGGACAGCGGCGCTGTCACCGCTCACGGTTGCCTCGATCCAGCGGGCCTGCTCGTCGGTGTCGTCGCCGGGCAGCCCGCGGGTGACCTCCTCGAGAGGCAGCTTCGAGAGGATCGCAACCCCGTTGAAGCCTTTTTGGCCATGCGTCTCGACGTTGTAGCCCAGATCTTCGATCGGCTCGCGCGGGAAGGTCTCGTCGACCGACTTGATCTCCTGAAGCACGACGACATCCGGCGCCGCCTCGGACAGCCAGTCGGTCAGTGCACCCAGCCGGGCCTTGATGCCGTTGATGTTGAATGTCGCGATTTTCATGGGGCTTTGGTCGCGGCCGCCGCCTGAGATGTCAATCGTGGAAGGTATTTTTGGCCAGATGAAGGGGAGCCACCCGCCGCGCCCGAAGCCGTGCAGTCTCGAAGGTTGGTCACGGGCGTGAGAACCTATGAAACCGGATGGGCTCCGGTGTACGGTGCTCCGGGAGGGCAGATGGCCTGAAGCGCCCGGGATCAAGAGCGAATGGCACGATGACAGAGCTGACGATCCGTCCCCTGGAGGACGCCGATAGACCGGGCTGGCAAGACCTCTGGGCGCAGTACAACGCGTTTTACGGGCGCGAGGGCAAGACGGCGTTGGCGCCTGAAATCGTCGACGAGGCTTGGGCGCGCCTGTTGAGCGACGCGGAACCGGTCCATGGCCTCGTTGCGGTTCGGGACGGGGCGCTGATGGGCCTTGTCCACATTGTGTTCCACCGGAACCTGCTGAGGGTTCCTGACACGTGCTACCTGCAGGATCTCTTCACCGTGAGCGCCGTCAGAGGGGAGGGGATCGGGCGACGCCTGATCGAGGCCGTCGGTGAGCGTTGCCGCGCACATGGCGTGGGCGACATCTATTGGCACACGCATTCGGGCAACGACGTCGCGCGTGCTCTATATGACCGGGTCGCGACGAACACCGAGTTCCTGGTCTATCGGCTGAAGCTGGACTGACGCGTCAGAGCGAGAAACTGGTCCCGCAGCCGCAGGTGGCCGTGGCGTTCGGGTTTTCGACCGCGAAGCGCGCGCCGATCAGCTCGTCCTTGAAGTCGATGACCGAGTTCGCGAGGAACGGCAGCGATTCGGCGTCCACAAGAACGGCCTGGCCGGAGAAAGCACCCTCGCCCTCGATCACGGTGTCACCCTCGCGGGGACTGTCCTCCAGCGTGATCTCGTATTGAAAGCCCGAGCAGCCACCGCCCAGCACCGCGACACGGAGCGCCTGCCTGGTGCCGGAGGATTCCTCGATCTCGGCCAGACGCTCGAACGCTCGCTCGCTCACATGCACGTCGCCACCGCCTGCAGGTGCGCCAGTGGCCGGTGCACTGAAATCCGGAATGTCCAAGTCCATTTCCGCGACCCCTTCCTTGGGCTATACGTCCCGCCAAATGTAACATCGCCCGCGCCCGCCA
>JBCCDA010000017.1:0-56139 GCA_039033215.1 Pseudomonadota bacterium
CATGTCGAGCTCTGGCTGGATCTGCAGGCCATCAGGCCGACGGAGAAGCGCACGACCTGGATCATCATCGCATCCGACCAGCCGTCACCAACGGGCGAGGTGCGCGCCGGGTACGGCTTCGAGCGGACCTGGGCACAGGTGCCCCTTGCCGCGATGGTCGATGAGGTCGGCGCCGGGCGTCTTGTTTTCCTGACCGACGACTACGCACCCGTCGATCGGCTCCTGGGCGATCTGCTGCTGTCGGACGCGCTCGTTGAGTAGGACACGTCCCGCGGTATCCCGGAACACCTGCTTCGGAGCCCTACGGGCCCCGGCGAGAGCGCTGCTCTCGTCGCTAAAGTCGCTCGAACCGTTGGCGCGACAATAGCGACCTCGAGGTATTTTGGGCCAGATGAAGCGAGCGGGCTGCATAGCGCTTGCCGATTTCGGGTGGGCTAGCCGCCCATCGCCTCGCCCACGATCTTCTCGAGCAGTGCTTCCACATCCTGCATCGGACCCTTGGGCATCTCGCGATAGCCGATCTGGACGGCGCCCGAGCCATCGCCGGCTTCGGTCACGAAGATCCCGTAGGGGCAATGCGCAATGTTCGCGGGATCGGCCTCCATCACCTTGCGCGACACGACCGCCGAGCAGAACAGGAAGATGTTCGCGTTCTCGTAGAGCTTTACGGTCCCGCCGACATCCGCCTGCGTCCGATTGAGCATGTCGCCGACGTGGCTGACAAAGTCGATCACCAACCCCTCGCCGACGATCGCGGTCTCCACGGCAAAGGCCGCATCCTCGAACGAGCCGTCGTAATCGTAGAACCGGGCCCCGTCAGCGGCCGCCATCGCCGGGAGTGCGAGGGCGACCGCCATGGTTCCAAAGAACTTCCTCATGGCGGTCTCCTTTCTGGTGACGTTCAGGTGAACATGTCGGCGGTGATGCCGTTGTACCAGCCGATGCTCTCCTCGTAGGTCTGCTTGCGCAGGGCCGCGTCCTCGCCCGTCTGGCTGATGAAGCCGTCTACCTTGGCGATCTTCTCGTCGGTGGCCTCGTAGGAAGCGCCGACCTTGACCCCGTCGTCCGTGCCAATGAGCGACCAGCAGGTGTTCGAGAACTTTGCCGGGAAGACGCGGCTGTCCGTCAGCGCCCCGCGGATCGCCATGGCCGCGACCTTGGCCTGGCTGTTGGCCGAGAAGCCCGATTTCGGCATGTCACCCTGCTGGCAGGCATCGCCGAGGACGTGGACATCCGGGTCCATCTTGGACGACAGATCGGCGGCGTTCACCGGCGCCCAACCCGCGTCGTTGGTGAGGCCCGCCTGAGCGGCGATCCAGCCCGCCTTCATCGCGGGGATGACGTTGCAGGCATCCGCCTTCACGACCTCGCCGTCGATGTCGACTTCCATGGTCGCCGGGTTCACGGTCACCGCGTCTCCGCCGAAGTCCGGTCCGATCCAGTCGATCATGCCGGTGTAGTGGCTCTCCCACCCCTCCTGGAAAAGGCCCATCTTCGAGAACTTGGGCTTCGGGTCCGCAACGATGATCTTGGCCGTCGGGTTCTTCTGCGTGAGGACATGGGCGACCATGCTGATCCGCTCGTAGGGCCCCGGGGGGCAACGGAACGGATTGGGCGGTGCGACCATGACGAAGGTGCCGCCTTCGGGCATCGCCTCGATCTGAGCCTTCAGCAACATGGCCTGGGTACCACCCTTGTAGGCATGGGGCATCACGTCCTGATCGGCCAGCGACCAGCCCTCGACCGAGCCTTCCACGAAGTCGATCCCCGGCGAGATGATCAGGCGGTCATAGCCGAAGGTGGACCCGCCCGCCGTGCGCACGGTCTTGGCATCGCGGTCGACGGCCATGGCCATGTCATGGACAACGTTGATCCCGTAGCTTGATGCCAGGGCGCCGTAGGAATGGCCGGTCTTCTCGAAGTCCCAGAAATCGCCGATGGCGAGGTTCGAGAAGAAGCAGGTGTAATAGCGCCGCTGGGGTTCGATGAGCGTGACGTCGATGGCGCCCTGCGAGTCCTTGGCGAGATACCGCGCCGCGGTCGCCCCCCCGCAGCCACCGCCGATGACAACCACCTTGGGACTGGCGGCCAGAACCGCCGGAGCCGCCAACATGGTGCCGGTCGCCGCGGTTGTTCCCAGAAACCCTCTTCTTGTCAGTGTCATGGTATCCTCCCTTTTTAAGTTATTGTTCGGCCGTCTCGAAATATGCAGCCAGCGCCGCGATTTCCTCGTTCGACAGGCGCCCAGCCATCATCTGCATCACCGGATGGGGGCGGTCCTTGTTCTTGTAGGCGTGCATGACGATCACGAAGATCTCCTGCGGCCAGCCGGTAATCGAGGGGAGACCCTCGTCCGCCCCGCTCGCCTGATGACAGGTCGTACACTCGGACGACAGGTACTCGCCGTACTCGGGATCCCCCGCAATCGCGAGGATGGCGGGATCGATGTCATGGTCGCTGGCCGCGGCGGTAGGTTCCGATTCCGGGATGTCCTGGGGACTGGCCGTGAAACCGCGCAGGTACGCCAGCAAGTCCGTGCGCTCGGTGGCGTCCTTCAGGCCACGGAAGGACATGCGCGTGCCCGTGACCAACGCCTTGGGATTCTCGAGATAGACATGCAGTTTGTCGGCCGTCCAGACCAGCCCGTCGGCCCCCGCCCGCTTCATGTCCTTGGAGTAACGATAACCCTCGACCGAAGCCGCACGCCGCCCAAAGAGCTCGTTCAGATGCGGGCCGACCCTGCTCTTCGCGTCGGGCCCGACCATGTGGCAGCTCTGGCACTGGGCGTACAGCTTCTCGCCCCGCGCAGCATCCCCGGTCTCCGCCGCCTCGCCGGCACTAACCAGCAGCGTCAGGGCAAGGGATGCGAGACTGGCGACCCGGCGCATTGCTCAGCCCGCCCCCACGTCTGTCGTCACCCTATTGGTCCGGCGTGACATCAAGCACCTGGGCGCGCATCTTGATCTCCACCGTGTCCTTGCAGTCGGTCATGCAGGCATCGCGGTTCTGGAAGATCGGGCTCTGCTCGCGATCATCCATGAAGAAGTTGTCCTGGTTGGGCAGCGCGATCTCCGAGAAATTCTCGTGGCTCAGCACGAACTCGTCGTCGACCAGATCGTTCGAGTACAGCAGGTACGCCGTGATCGCGTAGACCTGATCGGGCTCCAGCGACTGGGCATATCCAAAGGGCATCGCGCGGTTCACGTAGTCGTAGACCGTCGAGAGGTAGGGCCAGTAGGAGCCTATCGTCTTCACCGGCCGCTCGGAGGTCAGCGTGTCGGAACCGCCCGCCAGGACCGGCCAGCGATCGACCCCCTCGGCGAAGTCGCCGTGGCAGGCAGCGCATTGCTCAATGAAGATCTCCTCACCCATCGCGACATCACCGCTGCCCTGCGGCAGGCCGGCGCCGTCTGGGCGGATGTCGATGTCCCAGGCCTTGATCTCGGCCTCGGTGGCGGGACGACCCAGACCAAGTGTTTCAGCGCTGGCCGGCGCCGCCAGCCCAAACATGGCCGTCGCGATTAGGGCCCAGTAGACACCCATCACCCTACGCCCGGCGTGGCCAAGAGGTGCGGCCCGCAACATCTCAGGAAACTTCGACATTTTCCGCCACCCCCTGTTCGTTCACGTACCAGGTCTGGATACCATTGTTGTGGTAGATCGAATTCTCGCCCCGCACGGCGCGGAGCGCGTCCTTGGTGGGTTGGACATAGCCAGTGGAATCGTGCGCGCGGCTTTGCAGCAGCAGCGGCTCTCCGTCCCAGACGAACTCGTGGTAGAAGCGGTGCATTGACTTGGACAGGCTCGGCCCGTCCATTCGCGCCTCCACCCAGTTCTTGCCACCATCCAGGGTCACATCGACCCGCGGGACCGTTCCGCGCCCGGACCACGCGACACCGGTCAGCACCGTCGGCCCCGGCCCATGGGCGATCGGCGCCTGCGGCGAGGGATTCGTGATGACGGACTTCGCATCCATTTCCCAGGTGAAGCGCCGCGCCTTTCCGTCCGCCAGCAGATCGGTGTACTTCGACGTCTCCTCGCGGTGGTGCCAGGGCGCGTCGCCGACCTCGAGCCGCCGCAGCCACTTCACCCACATGTTGCCTTCCCAACCGGGGACGACCAGACGCACGGGATAGCCCTGTTCGGGGCGCAGCGCCTCGCCGTTCATCTTGAAGGCGATCATGCAATCGTCGAGCGCTTTCTCCAGCGGGATCGAGCGGGTCATGGCCGAGGCATCGGCGCCCTCGGGCAGAACCCATTTGCCGCTGGTCTTGACGCCTGCTTCGTTCAGCACGTCGCGCAGCATCACGCCCGTGTACATGACGTTATGGATCATCCCGTGAGTGAACTGACATCCGTTCAGCTGGGCACCCCGCCACTCCATCCCCGAGTTCGCGGCACATTCCAGGAAATAGACCTTGTTGTAGCGGGGGAAGCGCTTGAGATCGTCCAGGGTGAAGACCAGCGGGCGATCCACGAGACCGTTGATCATCAGACGGTAGCTCGCCGGGTCGACCTCGGCGATCCCGGCGTGGTGGCGCTCGAAGCAGAGCCCGTTGGGCGTAATGATCCCGTCCAGTTCATGCAACGGCGTGAAGTTGACCGAACTCACGGGATCCGCCGTCAGCCACGGCACGTTGCGGCGTACGACATGGGCCTCGTGTTCGGACGGGGTGCCATAGGGCCGGGCGTCAACGCCTTCACCCAGGAACTGGGACCAGGGTTGCTCGTCGAGGTCCAGGATCGCGGGATCGCCGGCCGCCCGGGCGATCCCGGCCGAGGCAACCCCTGCGGCGGCTCCGGCGAACAGCGCTCGTCGGTTCAGCACTGGTCCATCAGACATGGTCTCCTCCTTGAACGCAGCGCCAGTCTGCGCCCTCTTCATCTGGCCAAAAATACCTCGGGGTCGCCGACGTCGCGCCGCCGCCATCGTCTCTCGGACCGATGGCGTGACGATGGCAACTTCGAGCGACGTTGGCGACGGGCAGCGCCCCAGAGCGCATGATCGACAAGCCGCACCCAAGCCGAACTCCCCTCATGCGCCGATCACCTTCACCGACCGGTTCGGGTCGATGGTCACGCGCCCCTCTTTCTTGACATGCGCCTCGACCACGTCCCAGATCGGCGGGCCTTCGGTCTCCTCGTTCACCGACGCCCAGCCGGACACCACATAGCTCTTCGCCGCGTCGATCGCGCTGCCGTCGCGGAGCAGCGTCATGTTCGTGATGCGGCTGCCCTGGGGCTTCGAGACGTCGATGTGGTAGCCCATGCCCCCGACGCGCACCATGTCGCCGCCCTGCTGGTAGTAGGGGTCGGGGTTGAAGAGGTTGTCGGCCACGTCCTCCAGCACGGTGTGCAGGAACTCGCCCGTCATCTCCGTGCGGTAGGCGGCGGGGTAGGACATGGCTGTGGCGTTGTGCAGATCCTCCCGCGTGATGGGGTCACCGGGCAGAAGCGACGGTCCCCAGCGGAAGCCCGGGGACAGTGCGATGTCGGCGTCGCGTTCCGAGATCAGCGCATTGCAGATCAGGTCGTCCCAGGTGCCGTTGAAGTTGCCCCGGCGGTAGAGCAGGCTGTCGGTGTGGCCGAGTACTTCTTCCAGGTCCGCGAGATAGGGCGCTCGCTGCTCGTCGATCAGCGCGGTCATGGCCGGATCCGGCGCAATCACATCCGAGAAGATCGGGATCAGCTTGTGACGCAGGCCCTTCACACCGTCGCTTTGCACGTCCAGATCGATCCGGCTGAGGAACTTGCCGTTGGAGCCGGACGCGATCAGCGCGGTGTTGCCGACCATCAGCGGCTCGGGCAAGGCATCGTGGGTGTGCCCGCAGAGGATGACGTCTATCCCCTCGACCTGCGCCGCCATCTTGCGGTCGACGTCAAAACCGTTGTGGCTGAGACAGACGACCAGCTGCGCGCCCTCGTCCCGAACCTCCTGCACCACCTCGCGCATACGTTCCTGACGGACGCCGAAGGATAGCCCCGGGAACATCCAGCGAGGGTTGGCGATCGGCAGGTAGGGGAACGCCTGGCCGATGACGGCGATCTTGACACCGCCCTGTTCGAACATCTCGTAGGGGTCGTAGGCGGGCTCGTCCCACTCATTGTCGAAAATGTTTGCGCCCAGGAACGGGAAATCCAGCCCCTCGACGATCTCGTTCACCCGGTCGACGCCGAACGTGAACTCCCAATGCGAGGTCATGGCATCCGGCGCCAACGCATTCATGACGTTGACGACATCCTGCCCGGCAGTTTGCTGCGCGGTGTACGAGCCATGCCAGGTATCGCCACCGTCCAGCAGCAGGGCCCCGGGCCGTTCCGCCCGGATGGCGTTGATCACGGTTGCGACCCGGTCCATGCCGCCCATCCGGCCATAGCTGCGGGCCAGCGCGACATAGTCATCATAGGTCAACGCATAGGCGCCTGGGGACCCGGTCTCGATGTTGTAAAGCTTCAAAAAGTCCTTGCCGGTGACATGGGGCGGCTTGCCCTCTGCCGCACCGACGCCGAGGTTGATCTCAGGCTCGCGGAAGTAGACGGGCTTGAGCTGCGCATGCAGGTCCGTCAGGTGCATCAGCGTGACGTTGCCCAGTGGCTCGAACGCCAGAAGATCGTCCTGGGTCAGGCGTTGCTGGGCCGCCAGCCGCGCCCAGTTCCCCAAACCCGAGGCACCCACCATGGCGGATGCCGCCATGCTCGCCTGAAGAAAATCACGCCGCGAGATCATCGCCTTCGCTCCACTTCACCAGACAAGCCGGGGCCGTTCGCCCAAAGCGGGCGTCCTGCCTGTCTTGTCCAAGGGCATCACGAAAAGGGGCGCCTCCATCGAGACACCCCCGGGGTGTCAGTTCCGCACGGATGGGGCTTCGATACCCAGACCCGCACCGCGCCAGGCAAGATACGCCTCCAGCGCCACGAACTCGTCCGAGCCGCGCTTGAAGGGTGTCGCCCGGATGTTCTTCATGCAGCCCGAGAACCGGCGGTGGAGCGAGCCGAGGCCCTGCCACTTGAACCGGTAGGTCGGGAAGCCGTTGATCATCCCCTGGCTCAGGTGATCAGCGCGGATCATCATGCCGTAGTTGTCCTCGTGGCACTGCGCGCAGGCCATGTCGAGCTGACCGACCCGGGTGTAGTACAACTCCTTGCCCTTCTCGATCCACTCGGCCATCGGCCCGTCAGTCTGCACGCCCATAGGCATCCCGCGGGACTGCATCGAGACCAGCGAGGTCATCGCCAGCATCTCGGGGCTTTCCCATTTCCACGGGTCGGCGCCCTGATGTTCGGCGATCGAGGCGTTTATGATGTGCTCCATCGACTCGGGCTTGCCCTTGGCCTCGTTCCAACGGGGCATCGAGGCGCGCAGGCCCTTCATGCTCTCTGGGCCGCCATGACAATCAGCGCAGGACTGGTTCGAGGTGCCCGCGGGCGTCTCCCAGAGCTCGAGCCCATACTCGACCGCCACCATCGCCGGGTTCTCGAAATCATCCGTCTGCAGCGCCTGCGTCTCGTTCGAACGGAAACGCCAACCGGAGTAGATCTTGTCCAGCGGATGCCCGTCCGGCGTGGCAACCTCGGTCACAATCGGGGTGCCCTCGATCACCAGTTCGTCGTCATCAGGTCCGGGACCGGCAAGGGCCGTCCAGCCAATGGCGACCGCGGCACAGGCCGTCAGTCCAATCAATGGGTACTTCATCTTCCCTCCCCTCAAGCCGCTTCTTCAGGCGGCCTTGATGGCTTTCTCGATGTCGTAGACCGATCCGTCGTCATCGGTCCATTCGAAGCGGATCGTCCCGGGCCCGGGGACCGTCATCGCGAACTCGAAGTACGGGTTCGCGGATACTGCCGGATCGATCGCCACGTTGACGACTTCCTCGCCCTCGAAGGTGGCGACGAACGTGTTGATGATCTTGCGCGGGATCAGCTCACCGGTCTTTCGGTCCTTGCGCTGGCCGGATTCCATCGGGTGGCTGATCAGCGTCTTGATGGTGATCTCGTCACCGGGGGCCGCCGACTTGGGGACCTTTACGCGGGGTTTAACCTTGGCCATCTGGTGTTCCTCCTATCCGTGCTCAGCCGCCGCAGCCGCCGATGGTGACCTTGACGGTCCGGGATGCCTGCGCGAACGAGCCGTCGGCCATCTGGGCGACCGCGACCAGATCCTGCGTCTGAGCCAGGCGGATGCGGGTTTTTGCGGACGATGCGGCCGAGAGCGGGCCAAAGTTGAACGTCGCAACGCCGGGGTTCGGGTTACCGGCTGCCAGCAGCAGGATGGACGCAGCGCCTTCGGCCGAGACCTCGACCGGCACGGTGTTGCCGTTCTCCGCGATCTCGGGCGCCCCGATCTCGACGCCACCTTCCTTCACCTCGGCGCCGCCGGTGAAGGCCTTGATCGCCTCCGCCGTGCCGTTGTCGCTGGCCCAGGAGATCGCGGGCAGTGCCGTGGCAAGCGCCGCGCCCCCGGTCAGCGCGAGTGTCTGACGTCTGGTCAGGGTCATCTCTTCCTCCGTGTTTGTCCGGCGTGGCCGGTCATTCCTTCAAGGTCAGCAGGTAGGCGACGATGTCCTCGACCTGCTGGGCATCCAGGATCGTCTTGCCTTCGAAATCCTTGTGCGGGCGGGTATAGCCCGTGTCCTTATAGAAGGCCGGCATGATCGTGCCCTCGAACATCATCTTCGAGTTCGCCACGATCCCGCGCAGCTCCGCCTCGGTCCAGCGGTCACCCACACCGTCGAGCGGCGGGCCGACCTCGCCGTGGAACGACTGGTTCGTGGCATCCGAGTTCACGTGGCACGCCAGGCAATTGCCCAGCTTGCGGCCCACGAACCACTCCTTGCCACGGACCGGGTCGCCTGCCTGGCCGGTGAGGGACACCGTCACCGCGCCTTCTTCGAATACGACATCTGTCGGCGCGACCGGCCCGGCCCCTGCAAGGCCCGCTACCAGCGCGGTTGCGACAGCAACTCCTGCGAGTGTGCGCATCCCATCCTCCCCTTACTGCGTTTCCGCACTTCTTTTGTGTGAAACAAACCACAGCCGCGGGACGAATCCAACCTATAAATTCACAAAATTGAATTTCTTGTTCCAAGCGCCCAGCGCGGTCAGTTCTGCCGGGCTGCCTCGAGCTTGCGGGCGTGGTACTTCTGGAAGTGTTCATCGCTCTCGTAGCCACGCTCGGCCACCCACTGGAACATGTGCAGTGTGGTGCCCTTCTGGAACGCCCCCGGCATGACGCTGACGGCGGCCTGGGCGGCAGTGCCGTCCTGAGGCGCCTGCTCGGGCATGAACAGGATCGTCGGCGTGAAGACGACGCCCCAGCGCTGCGCCATCTCCTTCTCGGGCAGGGCCTCGCCGTCAAAATCGGTGACTTCCTCGTCGCCGAACAGGTTCATCTGCACGACCATGAAGTTCGCCTTGATGTACTCGGCGACCTCGGGGTCCGAGAACACGGTCTCATGCAGCTGCTTGCAGTAAATGCAACCCCGTTGCTCGAAGATGATGGCAAGCCGCTTGCCCTCGTCAGCCGCGGTCTCGAGGTCCTCGGCCATGTCCTTGAAGGTGACCGGCATCCAGGGCTGCTTGTGGAGACCATCCTCACCGATCTCGGCCAGCGCCGACAGCGGCAGCAGGATCAGGGCAATGAGCAGGGCAAGCGTCTTCATGGCGACATCTCCTATTGAATCAGACCCATGTCGGGCGCGATCGAGAGCATGGCGTTGGCAATCTCGTTGACCGAGTTCGTACCGATCAGGATGGCGAACAGGACCAGCGTGACGCCGATCCCCTTCTCGATCACCGGCAAGTGGCGGCGAATGCCCTTTGCCCAATCCAGGAACGGTCCGATGAACAGGGCCGCGACGATGAAGGGCGCCGTCATGCCAATGCCGTAGGCAAGCAGCAGCAGCGCCCCCTCCCCGACCGTTCCCTGATCGCCCGCCATGAACAGGATCATCGCGAGGAACGGGCCCGCGCAGGGCGTCCAGCCGAAGGCAAAGGCCATGCCGACAAGGAAGGGGCCAATCATTCCGACCGGGCTGTCACCCAGATCGAACCGGGCCTCGCGCATCAGAAAGCCTATCTTGAGCAGCCCGAGGTAGTTGAGCCCCAGGATCAGGATGATCCCGGCCGCGATCCAGCGAAGCTCGACCGACCATTGGCGGATCACCTCGCCAAACATCGTGGCCGCAGCACCGAGACCGACAAAGATCACGATCATCCCCAGCGCAAACAGAAGCGCCGAGGCCACGACCCTGCCACGTCGGACGCGAGCCGCATCCTTGCCCGTCAGCTCCTCGAACGTGACACCCGAGATGTAGCAGAGATAGAACGGCACGATCGGCAGGATGCAGGGCGTGAGGAACGACGCCAGTCCGGCGAGCGCGGCCCCACCGTATCCGATCTCGAAGCCCATCGACTCAGCGATTCCACTGGCTTTTCATATGCAAATTTGTATATATGTTTGAGATGCAGTCAATGACCTCTCTCTTCGCGCGATGGTTCCTGGCCGCCGGGATTGTCGTCGCCACGGCGCTCCCGTTACGGGCGGCCGAGCTCCTGATGTTCGAGGAAGACTGGTGCCATTGGTGCGAGGCTTGGAACGAAGCCATCGGCGTCATCTACGACAAGACCGAGGAAGGCCAGCGCGCGCCGCTTCGCCGCGTCGACATCCACGGCACCTTTCCGAATAACGTGAAACTCGAGAGCCGTCCGCACTACACGCCGACCTTTGTGCTGGTGCACGAGGGTAAAGAGATCGGGCGGATCGAAGGCTATCCTGGGGAGGATTTTTTCTGGGGGTTGCTCGCGAGGCTGTTGGAAAGACTGCCCGCCGAGACCACCTCCGCCACAGGCGGTTAGAGCCGCCCTAGAACGAGTTGACTGCCTATGGATCTGCCGGCGTTTGATAAGGGGCTCGACGACCGAGAGCTCGATGAGATGATGGAGAACGCCCGGAAGGCGACGAACTTCCTCAAGGCGCTATCGCACGAGGGGAGGTTGCTGATCCTCTGCCACCTGGCCTCGGGCGAGAAATCCGTGACCGAACTCGAGGACCTGCTCTCCGCCCGTCAGGCCGCGGTCTCGCAGCAGTTGGCGCGCCTGCGTCTGGAAGGGCTTGTAAATTACCGCCGCGACGGCAAAGCTATCTACTACAGGCTCGGCGATGAGCGCGCTAAGCGCATGATCGAAATGGTCTACGAAATGTTCTGCAAACAGGACAACGCCGACGCCTGAAGCCTTGGGAGGAAGGCGTCATGGAGTGGGCGGAATGGGGGCTGATGCCCCCGGCACTCGGGCTGTTCGGCGGTCTGCTTTTGGGTTTGGCCGCGCGGCGGGGCAGGTTCTGCACCCTGGGCGCGATCGAAGACGCGCTATACGCCGATAGCTGGAACCGGGTCCGCATGTGGGCCGTCGCCCTGGCGGTCGGGATCGTGGGCACGTTCTCGCTGGCCCAGATTGGCTGGGTCGATCTGGATCAGACGCTCTACGCCCGGGCCGCCTGGAACCCGGTTGGCAGCATCGTGGGCGGACTGTTGTTCGGTTACGGCATGGCTTTGGCCGGGAACTGCGGCTACGGGGCGCTGGCGCGGCTTGGCGGCGGTGATCTGCGGTCGCTGATGATCCTCATCGTCATGGGCGTGTCGGCCTACCTGGTGCTTGCCGGGCCGCTGGCGCCCCTGCGGCTCGCCCTCTTCCCGCCGGGCGAAGCCGTGGTGCCTGAGGCGTCGGGTTATGCGCACCTTCTGTCAGACGGCATGGGCATTCTGCCGCTATGGCCCGCGCTGGCCATCGCATGTCTGTTGCTTGCATGGGCGCTGTGGGACCCCAAGTTCCGGGCGCGCCGCGAACAGATCGGCTGGGGCGCGGTTGTGGGGCTCGCTATCCTTTCGGGATGGGCGGGCACGAGCTTCCTGGCCAGCCACAGTTTTGAGCCAATCCCAGTCGAATCACACAGTTTCACCGCACCTTTGGGCGAGACGATCCTCTACATCATGACCGCGGACGGCGCCGGCGCCAGCTTCGCCGTTGGATCGGTCGCAGGCATCCTGGCGGGCGCCATGATCGGCAGTCTGTCCAAGGGACATTTCCGATGGGAGGCCTGCGACGACCCCGAGGAACTCGGCCGCCAGATCATGGGCGGCGCGCTCATGGGCGTGGGCGGCATTCTCGCGGTAGGATGCTCGGTCGGGCAAGGGCTGACCGCTTTCTCCACCCTCTCCTACAGCGGTCCGGTCGTGCTGGCCGCAATCTTCGCAGGCGGTGCATTGGGACTGCGCCAGCTCATCCGCGGGTTCGAAGCAGCCTGATACTCTCCCAACACCACGCCGCCCCTCGAAGAACGGACTTGATTTATCACCGTTTCATGTGGGTGATACAAAGCGCGAGTGCGGGAGCGCTGTCGCAACCTCGTCAAGAGACGGGCCGACACTCCCGCATCAGGGAAGGAGATCATCTTATGAAGCTATCGCTTACAGCAGCCATCCTGTCCGGCGCGCTTATTGCCGGGACAGCCGGGGCTGCAGACCAGACGTTCATCTCAATCGGCACGGGTGGCGTCACCGGTGTCTACTATCCGACGGGCGGCGCAATCTGCCGCCTGGTCAACAAGTCGCGCAAGGAGCACGGCATCCGCTGTGCGGTCGAGTCGACCGGCGGCTCGGTCTACAACATCAACACCATCAAGGCGGGCGAGTTGGAGTTCGGCGTCGCCCAGTCCGACTGGCAGTACCATGCCTTCAACGGCACCTCGAAGTTCGAGGGCGATGCTGCTTTCCCGGACATCCGCTCGGTGTTCTCGGTCCACCCCGAGCCCTTCACTGTGGTGGCCCGGGCCGACGCAGGCATCGTCAACTTCGCTGACATCGCGGGCAAGCGCGTCAACGTCGGCAACCCGGGCTCGGGAACCCGTGCGACGATGGAAATCGTGATGGATGCGTACGGCATCGGCTTGGACGATCTGGCGCTGGCCACCGAGTTCAAGTCATCTGAGATGGCCAAAGAGCTTTGTGACGGCAACATCGATGCGTTCGTGATCGCGGTCGGCCACCCGGCGGCAATCATCAAGGAAGTCTCCACCACCTGTGCATCGGTGATCGTGAATGTCTCGGGCGAGCCCATCGACAAGCTTGTGGCAGACAACCCCTACTACCGTGTCGCAACCATTCCGGGCGGCATGTACACAGGCTCGGATGCTGACACGCCGACGTTCGGTGTGGGGGCGACCTTCGTGACGTCGGCCACCGTGCCGGAAGACGTGGTCTATGTCGTCGCCAAGGCCGTGCTTGCCAATGTCGGCGACTTCCGCGGTCTCCATCCGGCATTCGCCAACCTCGAGCCGGGGGAAATGGTCAAGGATGGTCTCTCGGCCCCGCTGCACCCTGGTGCGCTCAAGGCCTACAAGGAACTTGGCCTGATGGAATGACGGCGGTCTGACCGCTCACGGCGGGCGCGGATCTCGCGCCCGCCAGACACCAGGCGCCTTGGGGGAACGAGGCAGGGGGATATCATGAGCACAACGACAACCGTCACCGCCGAGGAGATGGTCGCTCAGGCCGATACGGGCGGACGCGCCGTCATGGGCTGGCAGCACCGTCTGATCATCGGCCTCTGCATCACCTGGTCGCTCTTCCAGCTTTACATCGCCTCAAAAGTGCCAGGTGTTCTGGCTGCCTGGACAGGCTTCTCGGACTTCGCGAACATCGTGGCACAGGCACGCTTCGTGCACCTTGCCTTCGCGCTTTTGCTGGCCACCCTGGCGTTCCCGCTCTTCAAGTCGCACAACCGCAGCATTCCGATCTACGACTGGGTGCTGGCCCTTCTGGGCGTCTCCGCCTGCCTCTATCTCGTCGTCTTCCGGTTCGAGATCGCGGACCGCCCGGGGCTCTGGTCCACCGGGGACATCGTGATGTCAGCCATCGGCATGGTGGTGCTGATGGTCGCCGTCTACCGCTCGCTGGGCCTGCCACTGGTGATCATCGGCTGCGCTTTCCTCGCGCTGGCGTTCTTCGGCGGATACTCCGAATGGATCGGGTCGATCACCAACTATGGCGGATCCTCGTTCTCCAAGGCCATGGGCCACTACTGGATGCAGACCGAGGGCGTCTTCGGCGTGGCGCTGGGCGTCTCCACCTCGATGATCTTCCTGTTCGTGCTCTTCGGGGCACTCCTGGACAAGGCCGGAGGCGGCAACTGGTTCATCAAGGTCGCGATCTCGCTTCTGGGCGCGTTGCGCGGCGGCCCGGCCAAAGCATCGGTGCTGTCGTCGATGATGACCGGCATGATCTCGGGATCGTCGATCGCCAACACGGTGACCACCGGGACCTTCACGATCCCGTTGATGAAGAAGATCGGTTTCCCCTCCGAGAAGGCCGGCGCGGTCGAGGTCGCCTCATCCACCAACGGTCAGCTGACGCCGCCCGTCATGGGGGCTGCCGCCTTCCTGATGGTCGAGTATGTCAACATCCCGTACATCGAAGTCATCAAGCACGCCTTCCTGCCTGCCGTGATCTCCTACATCGCGCTTCTCTACATCGTGCACCTCGAGAGCCTGAAGATGGGGCTTCAGGGCCTCAAGAAGCCCGGCCGGCACATCGGCGTCCTGATGATCCTGATCCTGTTCCTGACGGGCTTCCTGATCATGGCCGGGATCACCTTTGCGGTGATCGGCATCCGCGTGCTGCTGGAGCCGGTTATGCCAGGGGAGACTGTCTTTGCCGGGTTGGTGCTGCTGGGGATAGCTTACCTGGTACTGCTGTTCTTCGCGGCGAAGTTCCCCGACGTCGAACCGGATGACCCTAATGCCGACGTGGTGGAGGCCCCGCGCCTGACACCCACGCTGATCGGGGGGGCCTACTATGCGCTGCCGATCTTCGTGCTGGTCTGGAACCTGATGGTCTCGACCGACTCGATGGGGCGGCTCTCCCCCGCGCTGTCGGCGTTCTGGGCCACGATCATCATGATCATCGTGGCACTCACGCACCGACCTCTGAAAGCCATGTTCCGGGGCGGTGGCAACTTCGTCGGAGGCCTAGCCGAAGGCTGGGGAAACTTCATCGAGGGGCTGATCGCAGGCGCGCGCAACATGATCGGGATCGGGGTCGCGACGGGTGCTGCCGGCATCATCGTCGGCACGATCTCGCTCACCGGCGCGCACCAGATCATCGGCCAGGTGATCGAGACCATTGCGGGCGGCAACCTCATCATCCTGCTGGTGCTCGTCGCGATCCTCAGCCTGATCCTGGGCATGGGGCTGCCGACAACAGCCAACTACATCGTCGTCTCGTCGCTGATGGCGCCCGTGATCGTCAGCGTTGGTGCGCAATCCGGCCTGATCGTACCACTGATCGCGGTCCACATGTTCGTCTTCTACTTCGGGATCCTCGCGGACGACACGCCCCCCGTGGGACTGGCGGCTTATGCCGCCGCCGCGATCTCGCGGGGCGACCCGATCATGACGGGCGTGCAGGGCTTCGCCTATGACATCCGCACGGCACTGCTGCCGTTCCTGTTCATCTTCAACACGGATCTGCTGCTGATCGACGTGGGCTTCCTGCAGGCAATCTTCGTCTTTTTCGTCTCGCTGATCGCCATGCTGTTGTTCGCCGCGGCCACCCAGGGCTACTTCATTGCGAAGTGCCGATGGTACGAGGTGGTGGCGCTCTTGTTGATCGCCTTCACGCTCTTCAGGCCGGACTACTGGCTGAACCAGATCGCACCGGAGTTCACGGTCTTCGACAAGCGCGCGGCGCTCGAGGCCCCGGCCAGCACCGAACTGCGGCTGGTCGTCTCCGGTCCTGACTTCGACACGGGCGAGGTGAAGCAGAAGACGATCTCACTGCCCTCGGACGATCCTGAAGCGGTGGCGGACAAGATTGCCGCCGCCGGGCTTACGGCGATCGAGGAGGCTGACGCCCTGCTGCTGGAAGAGCCCTTCCCGGGGACGCCGTTCTTCGAGTCTCTCGGGAACGAGTACGACTTCTACGGTGACAGCCCCGTCGAGATCGTGAGCGCCCAGGTTCCGAACGACCGGATGCCGAAGGAGCTGTTCTTCATCCCGGCCTTCGCGCTGCTGGTTCTGGTCGTGCTGCTCCAGCGCCGCCGCGCCACGCAGCCCGCGTTCTGAGGGAGGTCGAGATGTTTGCGTCACTCCTGCTTCCTGTCGACCTCGGGGCCGCTGACACCTGGGCGCGGCCCCTGCATTTTGCGTTGGAGCTTTGTCGCGTTGGCGCAACCGAGCTGCACGTCGTCACCGTGATGCCAGACTACGGCATGCCGATTGTGGGCAGTCAGTTCGATCCGTCCTATGCCGAAGACGCGATGCAGGACATCGCCCGACATCTGGAGGCATGGCGCAGCGACAACGTCCCCGACGACATCACCTGTCATCTCCATGTCGAGAACGGCCCGATCTACGATCGCATCATGTACCTCGCCAACCGGCTGGCCGTGGAGGCCATCGTCATCGGCGCGCACAAGCCCGAGATGAAGGACTATCTGCTGGGCACGAATGCCGCACGCGTCGTACGGCACGCGAAGCAATCCGTTCTCGTCGTGCGCGCACCGGCCTAGCAGCGACGCTGTCAGGAGCCGTAACAGACCATCGGCGCCGCGGGCTCTTCGCACGCGATCATGTCGCTCACGACAGCCAGGGTCTCGCGCCGCGAGATCAGGGGCCGCGCGGATGGACCCAGCCCCTCGACCGCATCGTCCAGGAGGCCCGGGTAGATCGCAAAGATCTGCGCGCGGTGCTCGGGTGAGAAGCTGGCCATGGCAATCGGACCCGGCCGGAATGTCTCGGTCGCGGCACCTTCGGCAAAGATAACCTCGTGGTGATCGAGAAGCAGCGCGTAGTAGGAAACCCGGCGCTGACCCTCCATGACCCGGACGCCGGGCAACCCGGTCAACGCCTTGGCCATGGCGAACACCTCCGGCTCGCCGAAGGTACGCGCGACAGATGGCCCCGCGATAACCATCCGGTGCAGGGGTGACACGATCAAATCGCGCCGTGGCAGCCCTGGCCCAAGCGTGCCCGCACCGACCATGATCGGCTTGTCCTTCTCGCCGCGCTCATTTGCGGGATCCTCGAAATCGACGTCCCTACGGCCAATCCAGCGTAGCGGTTGCGGTCCGTGATCGGCGGTGATCAGCCGATCACCCAGCCGCAAATGCTCGACCGCAACGTCACCCCGATCCGTCAGAATCCGTGTCCCAGGCGCGAAGCACGGCGGAACCCCCATCGCGACAAGCGAGGCGAACTGCATCTGGGGCGTCGAGGTGTCCACCGTACCGTCCTGCACGGTCAGCGTTTCACCACTCGGGAACGTCAGCACCTGCGGAGTACCCGGCCCGCCAGGTTGGCTGACGAGGATCTCGTCGGCCGTGACGGTGCCGTCCTGATTCGTCAGCACGTTGTCCGTATCTTTCAGCGCGGACACGTCTATGAGATCGGTGGTAAACCCGTCGCCGTCCGAGTCATCCGTGTCGAAATCGGTGATCGTATCATCACCGCCGCCACTCGACAGCACGAAGACATCGCTCCCGGCACCGCCGGTGAGCATGTCATTGCCTTCGTCGCCCTCCAGGGTGTCATTGCCGGCGCCGCCCTCAATCGTGTCATCGCCAGCACCGCCTGCGATCGAGTCGTTGCCGATGCCCCCGTAGACAGTGTCATCGTCGGCACCAGCATCGATCGTGTCGTTGCCGTCGCCACCGTCGATCCTGTCATCACCGGCGCCACCCCTGATCGTATCGTTCCCGTCACCCCCGTAGACAGTGTCATCGTCAGCGCCAGCATCGATCCTGTCATCTCCAACCCCGCCGGAGATGGTGTCATTGCCAGCCATCCCGAGGATCGAGTCGTCGCCAGTGCCACCGTCGATGCTGTCTGCGCCGGCGCCGGTATTGATGGTGTAGTTGCCCGTACCGCCATCGATGACATCGTCCCCGACCCCTGTCAGGATCGAATCGAAGCCGGTTGCGGCATCGATGCTCAGGCCACCCGTGTTACTTGTGGCATCGAGGGTGTCGCTGAAACTGGTGAGGACCATGTCCTCAACGCCGAAGAACGTGGCCGTGTCCGTCCCGTCGCTGACGCTGCCGTCCTCGCCGCCGTCGGAGCCCACCGTGACGCCCGCGCTCAGCCCGCTGAGATCAATGGTGTCGCCGTCGGCGCTCCCCTCACCACCATATATGACGTCCGCGCCGAACCCGTCAGTCAGCACCACCCGATCGATACCCTCGCCGCCGTAGATCGTGTCGGCGCCGATACCGCCTTCTAGAACATCGTCCCCAATGCCGCCCGAGATGGTATCATCACCTTCAGCGCCGATCAGCGTGTCGTCGCCGTCGTCGCCGCTCAGAACATCCGCGCCGCTGCCGCCATAAAGCGTGTCGTCGTCGGCGCCCCCGTAGAGCGTGTCGTCGCCGGTGTCGCCCTCAAGCGCGTCGTCACCAGCGCCGCCATAAAGCGTATCGTCGTTGGTACCACCGTCTAGTTCATCGTTGTCGGCACCACCGTAGAGCGTGTCCTCGCCGCTGCCACCATAGAGCTGATCATCACCGGCATCCCCGAAAAGCGAGTCTTCTCCGCTATCCCCTTCGATTGAATCGTTGCCGTCAGCGCCGTAGAGCGTGTCGTCGTCTTTGCCCCCATCGATCTGATCGTTGCCCGCACCGCCGTAGAGGGTGTCATCGCCCTTGTCGCCCAAGATGGTGTCGTCGCCATCACTGCCGGTGATCGTGTCATTGTTCGATGTCCCGGCAATCTCGTCGACACCAATCATCGTTACACCGGTGAAGTCGAAATTAGCCACGCTGTCGCGGGTGCCCAGCATTTCCCCTGTGACGCTGGAGCCGTCGATCACCTCGATCCCGTCGGCGGCCGAGAAATCGCCCTGGATCCTGTAGGTGTCGTTACCACTGCCAAGAACGAGCGTGTCGGTACCGCTCGTCCCACTGTCCGTGATGACATTGCTGATCGCGTAGTCCCGGTCATCGAGGATGATTGTGTCCGAGCCTTCGCCCCCATCAACGGTATCGGCGCTTTCCCCGGAGTAGATGACATCGTCACCGGCGCCGCCGAACAGCGTGTCACGATGATCTGAGCCGTACAACGTGTCGTTGCCGGCCCCACCATCGACGCTGACGCCAGATTTGCTGTCACGCGCATCAAGGGTGTCGGACTGGTTCGTCAGGACGACGTTCTCTATCCCTTCGAAGGCGGCGGTGCTGCTTCCATCCGTGAAGCTGCCTTCCTCGCTCTTATTTGAGTACGTCAACGTGGCGCCCGTGCCGAGCCCGCTCAGATCCAGGGTATCGCTGTCGCTACCGCCTTCGCCGCCGTAGACTACTTCTGATCCGAACCCATCGGAGATGACCATCCGGTCCGAGCCATCGCCACCAAAGAGGGTATCGGTGCCTGCACCGCCGTCTACGACGTCGTTGCCATCGCCGCCGTAGACCACATCAGCGCCGTCGCCCCCGTAGAGACTGTCGTCACCCTGGCCGCCTGCGAGCGTGTCATTCCCGACACCACCATAGAGGGTGTCATTGGATCCATCATCGCTGCTGACGTTCAGACTGCCCGAGGACGTGGCAGATCCGTCGTAGCCGAGCACCAGGTCATTGCCAGAGCCACCATAGATGGTGTCGTTGCCGTCACGACCTTCGATCTTGTCGTTGCCAGCGCCGCCATAGATGTCGTCGCCGGCATCGTTTGTGCCAGCAACATAGTCGTCACCACTCCCACCGGACACTGTGGCCATCGGCCAAACACCCCTCGCTCACCCCAACTGAGGGGTCACTCACCCTGCGATGGGCGAGTCTTACGGGTATCAGGCGAATCTAGCGTTAAGACCGCAAGAGGAACGCCATGCAGCGTTCTGTGAGAACGAAAAAGGCCGCGCCATGCTTGGCGCGGCCCAGACTGGCCCCCGTCTCTTGCCGGACGGTGGGCGTCAGTGGCTGATTACATCATGCCGCCCATGCCGCCCATGTCGGGCATGCCGCCGCCGGGAGCGCCAGCGCCCTTCGGCTCGGGCTTGTCAGCGACCATGGCTTCGGTCGTGATCAGCAGACCCGCAACCGAGGCCGCGTCTTCCAGAGCCGTACGGACAACCTTCGCAGGGTCGATGATGCCCATGGTGAGCATGTCGCCATACTCTTCGGACTGCGCGTTGAAGCCGAACGTCTTCGAGCCGTTCTCGCTGACCTTGCCAGCAACGACGGCACCGTCGACGCCCGCGTTCTCGGCAATCTGACGCAGCGGCGCCTGGATGGCCTTGCGAACGATCGAGATGCCGGCGTTCTGATCGGCGTTGTCGCCGGTCATGCCTTCCAGCACCTTGCCAGCCTGGATCAGGGCAACACCGCCACCGGGGACGACACCTTCCTGTACCGCGGCGCGGGTCGCGTTGAGCGCGTCATCGACACGGTCCTTGCGCTCCTTCACCTCGACTTCGGTCGAGCCACCGACACGGATCACGGCGACACCACCGGCCAGCTTCGCCAGACGCTCCTGGAGCTTCTCACGGTCGTAGTCCGACGTTGTTTCATCGATCTGAGCGCGGATCTGAGCGACACGCGCGTCGATCTCGGCCTTCTCGCCAGCACCGTCGACGACGGTCGTGTCGTCCTTGGTGATGCGCAGCTTCTTGGCCGTGCCCAGCATGTCCATGCCGACGTTCTCGAGCTTCATGCCGAGGTCTTCGGAGATCACCTGGCCACCGGTCAGGACGGCGATGTCCTGCAGCATCGCCTTGCGGCGATCACCGAAGCCAGGTGCCTTGACGGCAGCGATCTTCAGGCCACCACGCAGCTTGTTCACGACGAGCGTCGCGAGAGCTTCGCCCTCGACGTCCTCTGCGATGATCAGCAGCGGCTTGCCCGACTGGATGACCGTCTCGAGCAGCGGCACCATCGGCTGCAGCGACGACAGCTTCTTCTCGTGGAGAAGGATGTAGCAGTCCTCGAGCTCGGCGATCATCTTGTCGGCGTTGGTGATGAAGTAGGGGCTGAGGTAGCCACGGTCGAACTGCATGCCCTCGACGACCTCGGTCTCCGTCTCAAGGCCCTTGTTCTCCTCGACGGTGATCACACCCTCGTTGCCGACCTTCTGCATCGCGTCCGCGATCTGCTGGCCAATTTCCATCTCGCCGTTAGCCGAGATGCCGCCAACCTTGGCAACTTCTTCGCTGTCAGCGACGGGGCGCGCCATCGACTTGATTTCCTCGACGACCTTGGACACGGCCTGGTCGACACCGCGCTTGAGATCCATCGGGTTCATGCCCGCGGCAACCGACTTCATGCCTTCCTTGACGATGGCCTGAGCCAGAACCGTCGCGGTCGTCGTGCCGTCGCCGGCTTCGTCGTTGGTGCGCGATGCGACTTCGCGGACCATCTGGGCGCCCATGTTCTCGAACTTGTCCTCAAGCTCGATTTCCTTGGCGACCGTCACGCCGTCCTTGGTGATGCGCGGGGCACCGAACGACTTGTCCAGAACCACGTTGCGGCCCTTGGGACCCAGCGTCACCTTCACCGCGTTGGCGAGGGTGTTGACGCCCTTGAGCATCTTGTCGCGGGCGCTTGTGTCAAATTTGACGTCTTTAGCAGCCATTGTGTTCAGCTCCTGTCAGAGGATTTTGGGAATTGAAGGATGTCGGCTGTTCAGGCTGCCTTTACGGCAGCGTCGCCGGCGAGAACGCCGAGGATGTCCGATTCCTTCATGATCAGCAGCTCTTCGCCGTCGATCTTGATCTCGGTGCCCGACCATTTGCCGAACAGGATGCGGTCGCCAGCACTGACGTCCATGGCGATCCGGTCGCCATCTTCATCCTTGGCACCAGCACCGACGGCGACGACTTCGCCTTCTTGCGGCTTTTCCTTGGCGCTGTCGGGGATGATCAGGCCGCCCGAGGTCTTTTCTTCGGACTCGATCCGGCGGACCAAAACACGGTCATGCAGAGGGGTGAAGTTCATGGAAGCGCTCCCTTTCGCGTATTCCAGGTTCACGATGTGATTTGCGAATGTCGATTAGCACTCGACGTAGATGAGTGCTAACGCCCTTCGGCACGCGGGAGATATGGAAAAGGGCCGAGTGTGTCAAGAGATCGTGAAGACGGTTTTTTGCTGTGAAGCCGGAAGCGTCCCTCCGACTTGCTAGCCGCGTTCAGAGCCGGGCGAGGGCGAACAGAGCTTTCTGGCGCTCTTTGCGATGGTAGCTGAGAAAGCGTTCACGAGAGTAGACGGAGCGCAGTTCGTCGTTACCCGCGATGTTCATGAGCTTCAGCGGCCAATATCCGAACACCCGGCTGCCGATGTCCGCGAGAATGACCGTCTGGGGATCCGTGTGGCGGTCATCTTTGAGGACACGGTCCGTGAGCGCCATCACCGCGTCTTCTTCGCCTTCAACAACGTGCACGAAGTCTGACCCGGTGTAGAGCAGGGCCCCGGTGAGATCATGAGCCTCGTTGTAGACGACTGCCTTGAGCCATAGGTCCCTCAACTCGTCGAGCGAGAGATCCCGAGTGGCCTCACTAATATAGGCATAACTCATTAGCATGTTTGGACTGTATATAATGTATCTTTAAATATTGTTACGCGTAGCGCGCCAAATGACGCCGCGGCCCGGGAATTAGTGCATGGTGATTTCCTCATCCGTAAAGCGGAACTCCGCCGGGCGTATAAGCTTGGAATGAGCCACGCGCACAGAGTGCAACGGTCCATCCAGCTCCCGTTCCCAGAAAGCCAAAAACTCTTTCAGCACCGGAAACCGGGGCGCAACATCATAGTCTTGCCACACGTAGGTCTGCAGGAGGTTCTGCGCATCCGGCAGTCGGTAGGTAATCTCGGCCGTAGCCAAGGAATAGCCGTCCAGCTGGCGGCGAAAGTCTGGATCAACACGACGCATACGGTCACAACCCATTTCTTCCTTTTCGTTCGCGCGGCAACGCAGACGTGCATTTCGGCACCGACCCTCCGAACCGCGGTAACCTTAAGGTGCCGGAAAAAGGTTAACTTTGCGATCTTGCCCCCAAACTTTTTCTGAGTAAGATTCGCTGCGCTGCACCATCCGGCTTCAAGCACCCTCAGGGACAGGCTGCGATCACCACGAATTCGACCTGGGTCAGGCCTTTGAGGCGCGCTTCCACGCAGGCACGCTGCGGCCAATGGGCAGGATTATCTCCGATCCATTCCAGCCAGGCGCGCTCCATCTCATCCTTGAGCTGCATGTTGCCGACGTAGACCGTGCAGTTGATCAGACGTTCACGTGAGGTCCCAAGCTCGCCCAGCACCCGGTCGATCTCGGCCAGCGAGACCTTGGTCTGCTCGTACATGGTAGCGCTGTGGCTCTGGTCGGTGGCAACCGCCCAGGCGAAGCCGTTGTATTTGGTCCCGGCATTGCGGCCCTGATAGATGCCGCGCACCCGTTCGATCTCGAGCATTCTGTTCTCCATGGAAAAGGCCCGCGCCACGTTGGCGCGGGCCGATCAAACGTCAGGCCGGGCTTCAGCCCGGGACTGGCTCAGGCCATCCACCAGCGCTCCATCCAGCGCTCGCCGTCCATGTCCCAGTTGGACCCGAACCCATCCGGCACGCCGACATCATCGCTGGTCGCGAAGACGTAGGAGGCGAACATCGGGATGATCACGCCACCGTCGTTCGACACGATCTCCTGCATCTCGTAGTACATCGTGCGCCGCGCATCGTCATCCAGCTCGGCACGCGCCTTCACCATCAGCTCTTCGAAGCGATCGTTGCACCAGAAGCTGTCGTTCCACGCCGCCCCGCACTGATAGGCGGTGGCGAACATCTGGTCTTCCACGGGACGCCCGCCCCAGTAGACCGCCGAGAACGGCTTCTTCATCCAGACATCCGACCAGTAGCCGTCCTTGGGCTCACGCACGGCTTCCAGTTGGATGCCCGCTTTGGAGGCCGAGGCCTGGAACAGCACGGCCGCATCAACCGCACCGCCGAATGCCGCGTCCGAGGCCGAGAGCGCGACACTGAGGCTGTCGAGCCCTGCTTCCTTGAGGTGGAACTTGGCCTTGTCGGGATCGTACTCACGCTGCGCGAGGTCCTCGTTGAAGTACCGCTGACCCGAGCCGATCGGATGGTCGTTTCCGACGGCGCCGTAGCCGAACAGGATCTTGTCGACCAGCTCCTGTCGGTTGATGCCGTACTTGAGCGCGAGGCGCACGTTGACGTCATCATAGGGAGACTGGTTGGTAGACATCGCGAACGTGTAGTGCTGCGTGCCCGAGACCGAATGGATGTTGACGCCAGGCTTGCGGCCCATCAGGCCCGCGGTCTTCAGGTCCAGACGGTCGATCGCATGGACATCGCCCGAGACCAGCGCCGTTGTCCGGGCATTCTGATCGACGATCGAGAGCATCTCGATCTTTTCGAACCAGCCTCGGTTGTCGGCATCCCAGTAGTCGGCGAACTTCTCCATTTCGGCGATGACGCCCGGATCCCAGTTCGTCAGCTTGTAGCAGCCGCAGCCGACGCCCGATCTCCAATCGACCGAGTCGCCGTCGGCGGGTATGATGATCAGGTGATAGTCCGACAGGATGAACGGGAAGTCGGCGTTGCCACCGTCCAACGTGAACACGATGTTCTCGCCGTCAGCTGTGATATCGGTGATCGGTGCCACGATGGGCCCGGCAGCCGAGGTCGAGTTCTCGCCACGGTGGTAGTTGATCGAGGCGACAACGTCCTCGACAGTGACCGCCTTGCCGTTGTGGAAGGTCATGCCCGAGCGCAGCTTGAACGTCCAGACCGACGCATCGTCCGAGGCTTCCCAGCTCTCGGCCACTTCCGGCTGAAGCGAGCCGTCAGCTCCGACTTCGGTCAGACGCCCGTGCACCCCGTGCGAGATCGCATTGGTGAACCCGTTCTCATAAGTCGCGGGATCCAGCGTGTCGGTAGTTTGACCGTGACCCTTTGCAATGCGGAACGTGCCGCCCTTCTTGGGCGCGGCACGGGCGGGTAGTGGCAGGCCGCTTGCGCCCAGCACGAGGCTGGTGGCCGCAGCGCCTTTCAGGAGTCCGCGGCGCGACACTCCCGATGTGAGTATGCGAGACATTGTAAGCTCCCTGTTGCTTCGCGAAAGGGAGGGCTTGCGCCCCCATTCTTGTTCTCGTCGCATGGGTACTCTGCCCGGCTGAGCGGGACATGCAACGGGATTCTGGCAGTTGGACCGGCACGGTTTCGCGATCTGGCCTGACGGATTCACCAAAAATTTATCTTAAAGGCCCAGTTTCTCCCCGCGGCCGGCGGCCGAGTCGAACCGGAACAATCGCATGCGTGGCTTGGCGCTACGCGGGTCCGGCGACGCCAGCCCGGCGCGACCAAGCTCATGAGTTTACGTCACAAGACCGGAGGCCCTTGCGTGGTGGGGCACCGGCGCCGGGGCAACCCGGTCGAGAAACCCGCGAACCGACATCGGGTCACCGGCAACCGCCGGCCGCACCACCTTGTCAGACCAGATCGGATTTGGGGCCTTGCTTCCCCTCCGCTCCCCCGAGACACCGGACAGATCAGCGAGGCAAACGCCCCCGGCGTTCTACGCACCCCTGACGCCAACGATGCCATTGGCAGACCGCGTCGGTCCGGGAATCCGCTACCGCCCCGAGGCGGCGGCCTCACCGGTTCATGATCAGATCGAACGCGATCGAGATCCGGCGGCCCGTGCCGGGAAACGGGATCGTGCGGTGCCAGAAGAAAGATGGGAACAGCACGACCATCCCGGGCTCGGGCCGGATCAGCACCACATCGGGCTCCGACTTGGGCGAGAACGGCGGCGCCGGTCGGCCAAACTCGATGGCGCCCGCGTCCCCTGTGTCCGGCAGTTGGACATAGTAGACCCCGCTCAGGATACCGCTGGGGTGGTTGTGCGGGTCCTGGTAGCCACCGCTGTCGAGAACCGTCGCCCACGCATCCAGCGCACCTCTGCCGGTGCGCTGCGGCATGTAGCGGTGCGTCTGCCGCGCGGTATCGGCGAAGTACTCGTCAATCGCGCCGCGGATCAGATCCTCCAGCACCGCGAAGGGCCCGGTCTCCGGCCCGAAAAGCTGATCGGTCTGGCCGCCACCGCGGGTCGTCCGGCCCTTGGGTTCCACAATGAACGTCGGGTGGTTGACCGAATGCTCGGCAAGCGCCGCGTTGAAAGCCGCCATGTCGGGGTAGCCGGGGGCGGCCTCGAACTTCCTGGTGACCAGCAACGCGTCGTGGTCGAAGATCTCGGCGGCTTCCTCGGCGCGGCCCAGCTCAAGCAGCGCCGAGCCTTTGGTCGCAAGCGTCCGCGCATCATCCGGTGACAGCCGCAGCGCTTCGTCAAAGTGCGGCAGCCCCGCCTCCGGCCCATGCAACTCGTGCATGACCAGCCCCAGATGCGCATGCAGCGGTGCATGCTTGGGCGCCAGCTCCGTCGCCTTTTTCAGATAGGGCAGAGCCTTTTCCGGCTGCCCGCTCTCGTAGAGCACGCTGCCAAGGTTCGAGCAGAGTTCCGGGTTATTCGGGTCCAGCTTCGCGGCCCGTTCAAAGGCGGCCGCCGCATCGCCCAGACGGCGCTGACGCTGACGCACGACCCCCAGGCCATTGTGGGCATCGATCAGCTTGGGATTGAGCTTGGCCGCTTTCTCGAAGCACCCCGCCGCCTCGTCAACGCGATCCGTGTGCATGAGCAGCAAGCCCAGGTTCAGCCACGCCGGCACGATCCCGGGGTCAAGCTTGAGGGCCCGCCGAAACGACTCGATCGCGCCCATCTGGTCGTGGGACATGATCTGCACCTGTGCCAGATCAACGAGGTACTGCACAGATGTCCGGTCAGCCGCGACCGCACGCTCGATCAGGGCGCGCCCTTCAGCAACCCGCCCCTGCCTCACCGCCTGGATCCCCGACTGGTGAAGCGCCGCCGCATTCGCATTCAAGTTGACCACACCGGCACCTCCTCCGAGCTCGGGGTCAGCCCCGCCACGCTCCTACGAACTAGCCGCTGAGACGGCTGTTGCCAACCGGGCCGGGTCGCGCAGCAATGGCGCGCCGCTCGTCCCCTCGAGACCCAGGAAAACCGTTCGGGCATATCGCTTGGAGGCCAGGATGGCTCTACGCTATTGGCAACTGTGTCGAATCTGGGGAACGCAAGCGGCTGCCGTCGGTGACGAAGCAGCCGTTGAGTTATTTAGTATGGCATGCCACTCCCCTTCGGTGATCTATGTTCTTGGATACCCAGATTTTGAACCGCTTCTCGCCGAGCGAATTACTGCTTTTCGGGAGAAACACGAGCCTCAAAGAGCCAAGCTTGTCCCCCCTCACCTGACCTTAGTGTTTGGCGTGAAGGAAGAGCATCTGCAGGCGGTTGCCAAGCGGGTTGAAGATGTTTCACGACAGACCCAGATTTTCTCCATCGCGTTCGACGCCACCACAATTGACTTCGATCCCTTTGAGCAAAAATACAAAATCTTCCTGCTCTGTGGAAAAGGACGCAAGCAGATCTCAGCCCTGCACAACCAGCTCTACGAGGCGGACTACCGCAGAGAGCTTGTCTCATCGCAGCCGTTTCGCCCCCATATGACAATAGCGACCTATGACAAGAACGAGGACATAATGCGGGTAGACGTTTCGGAGGCAGGGTCCTTGCCTATCTACGGAAGGCTGCGAGGGCTGGCGCTAGTCCGGTTCGCCGATGGCAAGTTGGAGACGCTCAAGACGGTTCCTTTTTTCGGGTAGGTCTCGTCTCAGTTTCGGCGTTTGCCGCAGAGCGGTCCAAGCCGGGCTCATCGGACATCCGCGATACCGAACGTAAGACATGCACGAGAGTTGCTCCGTCAGATCGGTCGGGAATGCACAGGGGTTCACATGCTGTCGGGCACGCATCACAATGCACCCCGCCCGCGGTAAGTGTTCAGTCTGCGGCCCCACTGCAGCCGTCCTTTTCGACCGCCTCGCAATCCGCGCTGACCGGAGATGCACAAAGCGTCTGGACGGGTCCGGGCGCACATGTGTTAGATCAGGCGCATCCTGGGGGTGATTTGTCTTGGTCGGGCGCAACCGTTTGCGCTTCGGAGAATGGAACATGCGCGCGACCGAAGAGGAAAGCGACGACGCGAGGTTGGTCGCAAGGGTGGCTCAGGGCGACATGATCGCCATGAAGACCCTGTACCAGCGTCATTCGGAAGCGGTGCTGCGCTTCGTGCGCTCCCGCCTGCGCGACCAGTTCGAGGCATCGGACGTCGTGCACAACACCATGCTTGATGTCTGGCGCGGCGCGGGACGTTTCGAGGGGCGGTCAAGTGTGCGCTCCTGGATCCTGTCGATTGCGCGATACAAGACGGTCGATCATGTCCGCAAGCAGTCGCGTGTTGAACTTGGTGAGGCGGACGAGGAGATCCCCGACGACAGCCCCAACCCCGAGGCGGTCCTTGCTGTAGCCCAGGATGCTGCACGGGTGCGCGCTTGCGTGGAGGAGTTGCCGGCGCATCAACGCTCGGCCGTGCACCTCGCGTTCTTCGAGGAGATGACCTATGGCGAGATCGCCGCGGTCTCGGACGTGCCTGAAGGCACGATCAAGACGCGGATCTATCACGCGAAGAAGCTGCTGATGCGGTGTCTGTCACGCTAGGGACCTGGCGGGACGGCACCAGACCGCCTGGTCATTCGTCCAGAACCATCCCCACGATCGGCGAGGTCTCCAGCCGTTGCCGGCCCTCGGACATCGCATCCGGTGTCTCGAACGCCACGCGGTAGAGGCCGGAGGCACCGGGTCCGTCGACCAGGCGGGCACCGGCGGCGAGCAAGAGGGCCCGCAGTTCCGCTTCGGTCGCCTCCGGCTGGAAACTGATCGCCAGCACATGCTCGGCCGTCCCGCCCGTCGCAGTCTGATACCCGGGATCGGTCGTCGCTGGTGAGAGGCCCAGATACGTCGCCTGGCCGATCGCCGCCACGGCGAAGATCGCTGCTGCAGCCTTCCACATGACGATCCGGCCACTGCCCGCCCGTTGGGATTGCGGTGCGGAAGACGCCGGCGACTCGCGCCGGATCTCGGCCTCCAGCCGCCGCCAGTCCAGCTCTCCCGGCGGGTTCATGTCGCCTGTCGAAAGCTCTAACGCCGGTTTCAGCGACCGCATCAACGCAAGCTCGGCAGCCAGGGTCCGGTCGTCCCTCTCGGCGGTCTCGATCCGCCCGACAAGCCCGGACGAGGCCGTGCCATGGACGAACGACAACAGCTCGTCTTCGGTAAAGCGATCTGATCGATCAGTCATCAGTGGCACCTCTCCCAAGGGCGGCGTAGACTTCGCCGCTAGAGGAGTGTCGTTTCACGTCCGGCGAGAGTTCAATTTTATTTGAACCCGCCGCCCTCGTGCAACGACATAGCACCACGAGCACTCACTTGCGACCACCTGCGCGGGGGACGTCATGACCGACCTGTCAAGGATCCGAAGTTGAGACGGAGGAGAGACATGCGATACGCACCGCTGTTCGCCCTGTGCGTTGTTGCCCTTTCGGCCTGTGCCCTGGTCGCGGACGGTGGAGAACCGGCCAACAGCCAGGGGCAACCCGCCCCCGCAATCGTCGACGACCGGGAGCTCCTGGTCCTGACGACCGAGCCACCCGGTCCCCTGACCGCGCAGGTCCAGCAACTGGGCTATGTCGTCACCCGGATCGATCAGCTGGACGCGCTGCAGGAGATCCTGATCTACCTGCGGATCCCGGCCGGGCTGACCATTCCGGACGCGATCGTCGAGGTTGAGGCCCTGCAGCCCGGAGTGACCGCAGGCGCGAACCATGCCTACCGCGTGCAGGCACTGCCGGGCGGGCAGGATTTCGCGAACGAGATCATCGGATGGCCCGCCGCCGGATGCCCCGCACACAGGGACATCGGGCTGATCGACGCCGGCGTGATGCCGAACCATCCCGCGCTCGAGGCTGGCAAGATTGTGCAGTCAGTCTTTCATGGCTCCGAGGCACCGCCCAGCACGGACCACGGGACGCTGATGGCGGATCTGCTGATCGGCGAGGGGCGGTTGACCGAGGCGAAGCTCTATAGCGCCAATGTGGTCGACCCCGTCCGCGCAACGGGCGATATCGCGGGTGTCGACGGGATCCTGCGGGCGGTCGACTGGCTGAAGTCGCAAGGCGTCGATCTGGTCAACGTGAGCCTGGCCGGGCCGTTCAACAAGCTGCTGAACCGCGCCCTGGGCGGGGCGGCAGCCGATGGGATGGTCTTGATCGCCGCCG
The DNA here is from genome assembly GCA_039033215.1 of Pseudomonadota bacterium. GTDB lineage: Bacteria > Pseudomonadota > Alphaproteobacteria > Rhodobacterales > Rhodobacteraceae > Thermohalobaculum. The sequence continues at coordinate 30,232 of JBCCDA010000017.1, forward strand.
CCGGCAACCTGGGCCCCGACGCACCGCCACAATACCCCGCAGCCTTCCCCTTCGTGCTCGCCGTCACGGCCGTGGACCGCAATCTTGCCGTCTACCGGTTGGCCGTCCAGGGCGACCACATCGATCTCGCCGCACCCGGCGTCGACATTATCGTCAAGTCCGCGGGCAAGCTGCGCGTCCTCAGCGGCACGTCCGCCGCGGCGCCCTACGTCACGGCGATGGTGGCCGCCGATGAGGACCTTGTCTGGCCAACATCGGTCGACATCGTGCGCCGCCAGTTGGAGCGGCAGGCAACCGATCTGGGACCGCAGGGGCGGGACCGCACCTTCGGGTCCGGCCTGATCCGGGCGATGAACGCCTGCAACGGATTGGGATGAAGCCATCTCGGTGATCCGCGCCACCCGCATAGACACCCGGCCGATCATCGAGCCGTCGATGAACCCGTCTCTGGGCGACAACATCAACGGGCCATCGCTGGTCCGCCGTCCGGATTGGGCGCCGGGGCCGGGCTGCTGGTTGCTCTACTTCGCGCACCACAAGGGGCAGCACATCCGTCTGGCCTTTGCGGACAGGCCAGAGGGTCCGTGGACGGTTCACCCGCCCGGGGTCCTCCCGCTTACCGAAACGCCCCTGGCGCACACCCGCCCCGACACGCCCCAGCCGGCCTGGGCGCACGAGGCGGGGCAGGACGGTCTATACCCCCACCTGGCCTCGCCGGACGTCTGGATCGAGGACGGGCAATTCCGGATGCTGTTCCACGGCCTGGCGGAGGACGGCGAACAGGTGAGCTATCTGGCAATCTCGCCCGACGGCCTGGCATGGACGGTCGAGGGTGGCCCGATCGCCGAGACCTATCTCAGACGCTTCACCTATAGGGATGAGACCTATGCGATGGCGCGGCTCGGCACGCTCATGCGGCACGGCCCGGGTGGCTGGCAACTTGGCCCCTCACCGCTTGGCGGCGCGCCCCGTCACGTCGCCGTGCTGGTACGCGGTGATCACCTGCATGTCGTGTTCTCCCGGATCGGCGACGCGCCGGAGCGGCTGATCCACACGGTGCTGGACATGTCGCGTCCGTGGCCCGACTGGCGGCCGGGCCCCGAGACGGAACTGCTCCGCCCGACGCTTCCCTGGGAAGGCGCAAACGAGCCCAACCGCCCCTCCGTCGCCGGGGCCGTCGACTTCGCCAACGAGTTGCGCGACCCCGACCTGACGGAGGACGGCGAGGATATCTGGCTGATCTATTCCGGTGGAGGGGAGGCGGCACTGGGGCTGGCAAGGCTGACCGGGTTGTAGGAATCGGCCAGCAATGATATTTCGATAATCATCGAATAATAGAACTGGCAGGAGAGTCCGATGAAGCTCCACCTCTCGATGCGCGTTGCCGATCTAGATGAGGCAATCGCGTTTTACTCCGGCCTCTTTGGCCAGGAGCCCACGATTCTTCGGGATGGCTATGCCAAATGGGATGTCACCGATCCCGCCGTCAACTTCGTCGTCCAGGATGGTGCTGCCGCGCTGGGGCTCGATCACCTCGGCATCCAGGTAGACACCCAGGAGGAACTCGCGACCCTCACCGACCGGTTGCGCGGGCTCGACCGCCCGATGCTGGACGTCGAAGCGACGACCTGCTGTTACGCCAAGATGGACAAAGCGTGGATCAAGGGTGAAGCGGATGAGAAGTGGGAGGCATTCCTGACGCACAGCCACAACGAGCCCGGGTTCGGGACAGACCGTGCCCATCTTCTGGATACGGTTGCCGGGACCGAGGAGACGGGTACGTGCTGTGGCAAGCCGAAACCGACCGCGAGTTGCTGCGCCCCGGCGTCATCCTGACTGGGCAAGGCAGCATTGGAACCGCAACTGGGCGTCTGCCTAACTGTCATACGTTTGGCATACGCAAATCATACGCCCGGATTCCCGGCCGCAAGGTCGGGATCAGACCGGCGGCAGACCCATCACGACGCCAGACTGAACGACCGCAGGATCATAGGCTTTGCGCGCAAAAACCTCCCGCACCTCGGCCTCGAAGCTCTCCAGCGGGTCGCTTTGATAGTCGGGATCGAAGCTCGACTGGTCCCAACGCTCGCAGAAATCGACGCAGCTTTGGTAGTAGGGGCTGCCTGAGTACTTCGTGCGAAGCTCGGGGTCCCAGCCGTAATGGTGGGCGTAGTACACCATCTGGAAAACACCGTGGTGTTCTACAGTCCACGTCACTTCCTCACGCATGTATGGACGCATGATCTCGGCGGCGAACTTGTCGTGGTTCTGCGGCGCCAGCCCGTCGCCGATATCGTGCAGCAGTGTCGCCACCACCCAGTCGATATCCGCCCCGTCGCGCCGGGCCCGCGTCGCGGACTGCAGCCCATGTTCCAGGCGGGTGATCTTGTAGCCCGTCATGGTGTCGTTGGCCTGGCTGGCAAGCTCCTTCAGCAGACGGTTCGCCGTACCCTGTCGATAGATCTCCTCGCGCCGCTCCAGCAGCTCGTAATCCTCGCGGGTGCCATCCTTCATCTGGGTGAAGTCGACCGTCTCCATCTCAGCCATGCGATGCTCCTTGTGTGCCGTCGTAGAGAGCATGCCCGTCTTCGATCCCATCCGCCAGTACTTCGCTTTGTGCGTCGAGGACTTCCTGATGAAGTGCCAGATGCCGTGCGGTGAAGCTCCCCTCGGGGGGCAGGACGTTGATCCGATTGCCTAACCTGTCCGCACCGCGGACCAGCACCGCGTAGTCCTTGCCGTGCAGCGCCGACGGTGTGTCCGGGCGGATATAGCGCATGACCAGCCCGATACGCCGATCGTCCGTGGTGTTGGGGCCCGAGGCATGGAACAGCCGCCCGTGATGCAGCGACATCTCCCCGGGCCGCAGCGATGCCGTCACGGCGTCGGCCTCGTCGACATCCACCGCAATCTCCTGGCCGCGGCTGAGCAGGTTGTCCTCGGCGAACGTGTCTGCATGGGGCACGATCTGCTCGCGGTGCGAGCCCGGCACGAAACGCATCGCGCCCGACGCTTCGGTGGCGGGCGAGAGCGCGACCCAAGCCGTGACCTCGTGGTCGGTTCCGTCCATTCCCCAATAGGTGAGGTCCTGATGCCAGCTGACGATGTGCGCCGTGCGGGGCTCCTTGATGAAGTATTCGCAGGACCAGAGCAGGATATCGGGGCCCAGGATCGACTCGACCTTGTCGAGGATGCCCGGGTTACGGGCAACGCGCAGCGGGACGTCGGTTGCCAGGTGACTTGATATGCGAAGGTACTCCGAGATCGGTTTCGGGAGGCTCGTGGAATGGTCGTGTTCCAGCCCCTCCAGAGCGGCCCTGTGCGCAGCAGCCTCGGCCGGAGCCAGGACACTGATGGGGCAGACAAATCCGTCACGCGCGTACGCTGCTTCCTGCTGTGGTGTGAGGTGAGGCATGGCTGGTTCCTTATCAGGGCTCGGTATCGGCGTTGTGTCCCCGGCAAAGGGCCAGAAGTACGGTTGCGGGGGAAGAACGATCTCTTGCGGCAGAGATTAAGCTGAGCTTAACCTGCGCCATGGCCCGTCGTATCCCCTCGCTGAACTGGCTGCGTGTTTTCGAAGCCGCGGCCCGGGCGGAATCTTTCAGTCAAGCCGCTGAGGTGCTTGGACTGTCGGCACCGGCGGTCGGCCAGCAGATCAAAGCGCTCGAGACGCATCTCAGGACAGCGCTCTTTGTGCGGAACCCGCAAAGCGTGACGCTGACACAGGCGGGCCGGGCGTATCTACCGGCCGTTGCGCAGGCGCTGCACGGGATTGAGACGACGACGGCCAACCTGTTTGGGGAGCCGGGCAGGTTTCCCCTGTCGGTCCGATGCTCGCTGTTGCTGGCGACAGGGTGGCTTGGTCCCCGGCTAGCCGGCTTTCGGGCGGACCATCCCGACATCGCGCTTAGGCTGAGCACCACGATCAATGATGCAGATACGTCGGTGTCGGGCGCTGACCTGCGGATTGTCTTTGGGCTACCGCCTGCCCCGAACGAGGATAGCGATCCCCTGTTTGGCGAGACACTGGTCCCGGTGGCGCCGCCCGACATTGCCCGGCAGATCGAGACCCCGGGCGACCTGGTGCGCTGGCCGCTGATCGAGATCGCGACCCACCGCGCCAACTGGGCGTGGCTACTGCCCGCGGACGGCCCCGCGCCACAGATCACCTATGCCGACAACACGCTGACGGCCTTCTCGATCGCCGCGGGCGGGGCGATAGCACTGGACCGCCAGGTCGCGACCGGGCGCCTGGCCGAAAGCTTCGGCCTTGAGCGGTGCCTAGAGGATGCACGCATCCCGGGCGTTCAGGGCTACACGCTCGTCTACCCGGCCCGAACCGCCCTGTCGCGGCCGGCCCGGATCTTCCGCAACTGGCTGCTGGAGGAGGTGGCCAACTCCCAGATCTGATCGCTGGCCAAAGACAGCGCGCCGGTCAGGAGTATGGGTCCATCGCATCTCTGAGCGCATCGCCCAGGAACGAGAACGCCAGCACCACCACGATCACGGGGATCATAGGCGTCAGGATCCACGGATAGATTTCCAGCGCGCCGAGTTTGAGCTTCAGCGCATCGTTCAGCATCAGGCCCCAGCTCACCGAGGGGGAGCGGATCCCGAACCCAAGGAAGGATAGCGCCGTCTCGCCCAGGATCATCGCCGGGATCGACAGCGACATGGATGCAATCAGGTGGCTCATGAAGTTCGGCATCATGTGCGCCACGATGATCCGGCGCGGCTTCGCACCCATCAGCTCTGCCGCACGCACGTAGTCCTCTTCGCGTAGCGCGAGGAATTTGCTTCGCACGGCCCGCGCCAATCCGGGCCAATCCAGCAGCCCCAGAATCACCGATATCATCGCGAACACAGCCAAACTGTTCCAGTTCACGGGCACCGCCGCCGACAGAGCCAGCCAGATGGGCAGCTCCGGAAGTGACCGGAAGATCTCGATCAGCCGCTGCACCGTCGCGTCGATCCAGCCGCCGAAGTAGCCCGCCATGCCTCCCAGCACGAGCCCGATGACGAAGCTGACGGTCACCCCGATCAACCCGATGGTGAGGCTCAGACGCGCCCCGTAGAGAACACGGCTGAGGATGTCGCGGCCCAACCGGTCCGACCCCAGCAGGAACAATTGTCCGTTCTCTGGCGGGCATATCAGGCGAAACCGAGCCTCGAGTGGCTCGATCAGCGGGTTGACCATCGGATCGTCGGTATAGGGCTCACCGCAGGTGGTAAGCACGGGCACGGCGAGGGGCGTGTCCTTGTACTCGAAGAACTCCATAAGCCCGGTCGTCTTGTTGTACTTCGACTCGGTAGCGTAGGTGTGGAGTCCGATGTACTCGCCTTGATGAAAGAGATAGAGGCCTTGTGGTGGCGCGAAGATGTGGTCCTCCTGGATCCTGTTCGGCAGGTAGGGCGCGAAGATCTCGATGAACGGCAGGATCAGATAGCAGGCGGCCAGAAACAGGAAACAGGCATAGCCGATCCGGTGCCGCTTGAAGCGCCGCCAGACAAGCACGCGGGTCGGCACATCCAGATCAGCGCGATCCAGGACCTGGAGATCTCCACCCGGATCATAGGGTTCATCCGAGACGAAGTGCTTCGGGCGATCCGCCATTGTCAGCCCCCCCGCCTTGCGCCGCCGAGGCGGATGCGTGGGTCAAGGATGGCCAGCAGAATGTCGGAGATCAGCATTCCCACCAGCGTCAGCGCGCTCACGAACAGCAGAATGAAGCCCGACATGTAGATGTCCTGACTCTTCAGCGCCTGCAGAAGGATCGGCCCGAGCGTCGGCAGGGACATGATGACCGAGATGATGACCGACCCGCTGACCAGTTGCGGCATCAGGTTGCCGATGTCGGCGACGAACGGGTTCAACGCCATCCGCAGCGGGTACTTGATGGTGCGCACGGTCGGGTGCACGCCCTTGGCGCGCGCGGTCTCAACGTACGGTTTGTAGAGCTCGTCCATCAGGTTCGCGCGCAACCGCCGCATGATGGCGGCTGCAGCCGACGTGCCGATGACGATGGTGGGCACGATCAGATGCTCGCAGATCGACAGGAACTTGCCCCACGACATGGGCTCTCCTTCGTACTCTCGAGCCATCAACCCGCCGATCGGCAAGCCAATGTACTGCGCGCCATAGGCGAGCAGGATCAGTGCCAGAAGAAAGTTGGGCGTCGCCAATCCGATGTAGCCCACGAAGCTCGACAGATAGTCGACCCAGGAGTTGGCCCGAACCGCTGCGATGGTGCCCAGGGGGAGTGCGACGACATAGACAAAAAGCAGCGCCGCGAAGTTCACGGCAACCGTGAGGGCCGCCGTCTCACCCACCACTTCGCCCACCGGCTGATCAAGCTCGAACGACCAGCCAAGCTCGCCTTGCAGGATGCCCGCGTAACCGAAAGGCCCGGGCGCCACGCCCACCCACATGAGATACTGATACCAGATCGGCCGATCGAGGCCGTACTCGGCCATAAGCGCCTCGGCCTTCTTGATGCCCGCTTCCTCCCCGGTCGCCTGCATCTCGGCAATCTGATTTGAGAGATAGTTTCCGTCCGGCAGATTGATGATCGCAAAGATCAGCACCGAAATCGCGGCCAGCGTCACCAGCATGGTCGCAAACCTGCGGATCAGAAAGATCAGCACTGCACGACCTCTGTTCCAGCGATGGGGGGTTGGCCCGAGGCCCCCCGGCACTGCGTTGAGATCGGCCAGGAGCGCGGGCGCTCTGCATCGCTGGTCATTGAGGCTGGTCCTGGAACCAGAACTCGTCCATCCGGTGGACACCCAGCTGTCCGCCCGGATCCCAGGCGTAGATCCCGGTCTCAGGGACATTCATGAGGTTCGCGGCATGGACCACCGGCACCGGCGCACGGGCCACCGTCCCGATGCAGAAGACCTGGTCGGCGTGGATCGCCAGCATCTCGCGCCAGGCCGCTTCCTTGCCTGCCTGATCGGCAGAATTGGCCCAGGTGTCAAAGAGCGCCAGAAGCCGTTGCGCCTCCGCGATGTCAGGTGCCTCCCCGGCCGACCCCTTGGTCTGGTGGTATTGACCCCACTTTGGCCAAGTGAACGTGGCCTGATCCACGGGGGCAAGCTCGCTCGGCGTGCTGTCGGGCGTCGGAATTCCGGCGTTCCAGCCGTACCACGCCACCATCATCGTCATCCCCGCGTAGGCACGGTTGCGCAGCACATCGCGGTCCTGCGGCTTGACCAGCAGGCGGATCCCCAGCTTCTCCCAGGTGACCGAGATCAGCTCCAGCGTGTCCTCGACCTCGGATCGCTCCCCGGCCGTCTCGATCACGATCTCCATCAGCCGCCCGTCGGGCAGGCGCCGGACGCCAGCAGGGTTGCGCTCGACCAAGCCGATCTCGTCCAGCAGCGCATTGGCGCGGTCCAGATCAAAATCGGTCCAGGCAGTCGCCTGATCGGCATCGAAGAACGGGCTTTCCTCGAGCGCGGCCACGGCGCGGGGTTCCGCGAGCCCGTAGTAGAGCACCTTGTTGATCGCCTTGCGGCTGATCCCCAACGACAGCGCGCGGCGAAAGCGAACATCCCGGAAGAGCTCTCGCCAGACAGGATCACGGTAGTTCAGATTGGGGTAGATCGCGACCTCATTCGCCGATCCCGAGTACCAGAGCCGTGTCTGAAAGCCCTTTTCCTTTTCCTTGGACTTGAGGACAGGCGCATCGGCAAAGCCAAGGCTGCGGATCTGCAGGCTCGCCTCCCCCTGGCTGGCCTTCAGCGGGATGAGGCCCGAGGATGCGATCTCCAGCTCCACCGCATCCGCATAGGGAAGCTGAAGACCGTTCGTATCAATACGGTGATAGAATGGGTTGCGCACGAGCACATAGCGTTGCGAGTTCTTCTTCATCGTGTTCACCCAAGGCTGCAGCACCGGCAGCTTGGGGTTGTTCGCCTTGTAGAGATCGTCCATCGAGTTGTGCAGCGAGGCCCAGGTCTTCTTCGACGACGTCTCGATCAGCATATTGAGCGCCGGCGCCTCGGCATAGGCCAGATGAAACGGTTTCAGGTAGTGGGCGGGCCGGTAAATGTACATCGGCCGGGCCTTGGCCAACGCGGGAAGGAAGGCGGGATTCGGCTTGGGCCAGGAATAGCTGATCGTGACCTCGTCGATCACACGCACCGTCGCTGGCCATCCATCAACCAGCATCTCCACCGGTGGTCCTGCGGGGGAAAGCTGGCGGTTGAGCGCAACATCCTCCCACCAGTAACGCAGATCCTCGGTCGTGAAGGGGTGCCCATCAGACCAGCGATGACCCCGGCGCAGGTGGAAGGTGACGGTTCTGCCATCGTCCGAGACTTCGAAGTCACGGAGCAGATCGGCGACCATCTTGTAGTCGGCATCATACCCGACGAGCCGTGCGTAACCCCAGACGGACATGTAGCGGACGTCCTTGGAGCGCGATACGAAAGTGCGGATTGTGCCCCCGTGTTGCCCTGCAGCACGCCCACGGGCCGCCAGGTCCACGACAAGCGGCTCGGCTGGCAGGCGTTCCGCAACCGGGGGCAGTTCGCCCGACGCGACCCTGTCGGCGAGCACGGGCGTCTCGACCGGCGTCGCCAGGGCAGCGCTCGCCACCAGCGCCAGTGCGCCGACTATCGTTCCAATAAGCTTCATGCTGCTTGCCTCACCAGATGTCCCGGGGTGACCTCGACAAAGCCCGGCGCGCTATGCCCTTCGTAGCGGAAGGGTTCCGGCCAAGTCTCCGGCTCACCCGCGCCCGCCGCAACGGCCTTGAGATCGAGCTGCGCATCCATGTCCGGCTCGGGCGAGGCCGCGATCAATGCCCGCGTATAGGGGTGGCGGGGATCGTTGAAGACACAATCAGCCGAGCCTTCCTCGACCACCCTGCCCCGGCGCATCACAAGCACGCGGTCGGCCAGCGTCGCGACGACGGCAAGATCATGCGAGATGAAGAGGTAGGAAAGGCCGAGGTCCGTCTGGAGCTCTGCCAGAAGGTGCAGCACTTCCTTCTGGACAGAGACATCCAGCGCGGAAGTCGGCTCGTCGCAGACCAGCAGTTCCGGTTGCAATGCCAGTGCGCGGGCGATCGCGATACGCTGGCGTTGTCCGCCCGAGAACGCATGCGGGAACCGGCCAAGGTGCGCGGCGGACAACCCGACGCGCTCCAGCAGGGTTGCCGCACGGTCGAGGCGCTCGGCCCGGGTGCCAATACCGTGGATCTTCAGCGGCTCGGTCAGGATATCCTGCACGGACATCCGGGGGCTGAGCGCAGCATAGGGATCCTGGAAGACCATCTGGGCAGCGCGGCGAAACCGGGTCAGCGCATCACCGGTCAGCGTCGGGATATCGCGCACGACCCCGTCACGGCCCTTGAACTCGATCCGGGCCCCGGGATCGGGCCGCTCCGCCCGCAGCACCAGGTTGGCCACGGTGGATTTGCCTGATCCGGACTCGCCGACGATCGCGACTGTCTTGCCCCGCTCGAGCTCCAGGTTGAAGTCCGCGAGCGCCTGAACCGGCGCGTCGTTCCCGCCGAAGGTGCGTCGACGTCCCGGGTAGGTCTTGGCGAGGTCCTGCGCCCGAAGGATCACATCGCGTTGCGGCTTCACATAGCAGGTGATCTCGTGCGGTACGGTCGGCGCTGCTTCGATCAGCGTACGCGTGTAGTCATGCCCCGGGGCTGTGAGCACCTCACGCGCGCTGCCAGCCTCGACCACGCGACCCTTGCGCAGAACGACAACATGGTCTGCCATGTTCGCAACAACGCCAAGGTCGTGTGTGATCAGGATCACCGCTGTCCCATGCTCGCGCCTCATCCGGTTGAGCGTGTCTAACACCATTGCCTGAGTTGTGACATCCAGTGCCGTTGTGGGCTCATCCGCGATCACCAGGGCAGGGTTGGCAACCATCGCCATCGCGATCACGGCACGCTGGCGCAGTCCGCCGGAGAGCTCGAAGGGGTAGGCCGACCAGGCACGTTCCGGCGACGGAAACCCGACCTCTTCGAACATCGCGAGCACGACATCCTTCTCGCGCTTTCCCGGAGGACAGCCATGCACACGCAGTACTTCGGCGACCTGGGCACCGACCCGGTGCAGAGGCGACAGCGCGCTCATCGGCTCCTGAAAGATCATCGACACCCGTTCGCCGCGGAGATTGCGCATGCGTGCATCGGACAGCGCCAACAGATCCAATACCTCGCCGCCCTGATCGAAGAGCGCGCGGCCCCCCGCAATATGCGCGGCCCGTGGGAGCAGCCGCATCAGCGATTTGCCGGTCAGCGTCTTGCCCGATCCGGACTCACCGACCAGCGCCAGCACCTCTCCGGCTTCGACTTGAAAGGACACCCGATCGACAACCGGCGGTACAAGACCGGGCGAGCCAAAGCTGATCGAGAGGTCCTCCACCGAGAGGAGCGGCATGAAAAGGTCCTTCTTACTCGCGAACGCGGCGGATCGCAGGATGGAGCATAAGCCGTGGGGCCCGCAAGCCCGTATGGTACCGATGCCTACGCGATATGCATTATCCGATCGCTACAAGGCCACAACGCAGCAGTGTCAGAGCGCCGGCGCAGCCGGGCTGGTTGGCGCCAGCCGATACCCGGCGATCCGCCTGGCCATCTCCCGGACCGGGTCATAGTCCGCATCGGTCGCAGGCAGGACATCGTCCGGAATGTTGGTGCCACGGGCCGCAGCGGCTGCTGCCTGCAGCGCGGCCCGAAGATCGGGAATGCGTGCGGCATTTGCCAGTGCCGTGATGAACGGCAGTGCTGGCATTGGCCGGGTCCAGCCCAAAATCTGGAGCTTGGCGTGGCGGTCAGGGTCGACCTCGGCGAACAGCGCCCAGGCGACCGCGTCAATGGCGGCAACATCGGCTACGCCGTCCGAAACCATACAGGCCGAACGCCGGTGCGCGCCTGACCAGACGACCTCACCAAAGAAGTCTCCGTCGGCGTGCTCCAGAGTTGCATCCAGCAGGGCGTTGTGGCCCGATTGGCTGCCGGGCTCGTTGACGGCCGCCCGCGCGCTGCGGAAGTCCGCCAAAGTCGCACCCTCGCCTACCCTTGCGATCAGGGCCGAACTGTATCTGCCGTCTCCCGCGCCTGACACACGGTAGACTGGGCGCCCGACAACAACGGCGTCACCACAGCTGCCAGAGACATACGGCAGCCCGCAGGTCTGTCCCAGCAACAGGTCGGTTGAGCGCCATGGGGCCGACAGGTCCTCTGGTCGCGAAAGCTTGTCTGGCGCGTTCAGGTCCGCGGGTAGAGCCAACCTGACTGCAGACCAAAAGGCATCGGTGCGGTCCTGGACCTCGGGCCAGTCATACATCTGAAGGGACGCGGTCAGATCGCCCCCGATCCGCGGCGGCCGAGCCGCTCACGACCTGCAGCCCCCTCCCTCGGGCGAGGAACGGCACGCGCCTCAACGGCATGGGCCGGGGCGTCATGGCCGATGAACGGGTGTACCAGTGGCTCGCGACGGGTGAAGAGCCACCTGCGGAGCACTTCGCCATAGCCGCCGATGAAGTATTGGCCGTTCCTGGCCAAGACGTCGTCACGTTCCATCAGCCAGCGCTTTCGAAGCTGGTACCACGGAAGCGTCGGATGGGTATGGTGCACCGCGTGATAGTTGTTGTTCAGAAACAGCAGCCGCCAGAACCAGTGCGCGTCAACGATCGCAGTGCGATGGGTTACTTCCTCGGCTGCATGGTGTTCGATGTAGCTCCGCACCATGACCAGCGAGATCGCGGGGTAAGCGATGCCGAAGATATACAGCCAGGGCGACATTCCAGATGCCCAGATCGCAAGGCCGACGGGCGCCAGTCCGACGGCATGGCGTAAGTATGCGCCCACGATTCTGGGCTCGCCCCGACGCCAGCGCGTTAAGTCGCCCCGCCAAAGCGCCCATAGCGACAGGGCCGGACCCAGGATCATGCGGCCGGCGAACGTCTGGTTCCAAAGCAACAAGCGGCCGGCGACCGGGTGCATCTGCCACCAGGTGCCGATGGTCGTGTAAAAGCTCTCCGGGTCGTCGTAGGGATCCGTCAGCCGCGCATCGTTGTGATGGCTCAGATGAAGATCGCGGAACCGGCGGTAGGGGATGGAAAGCCCCAGAGGCAGGAAGATCAGCGCCTCGTTCAACGCCGCGCTTCGGGTCGGGTGCCCATGCAGCACTTCGTGTTGCAGGGATGAGTGCAGGGCGACCGCCAAAGCCCCCGGCACCACAGCCAGTAGACCCAGCGTCTCCGCCTGCCAGAGCACCAATGCCCAAACACTATAACAGCCCACCAGCGCCAGCCAGGTCGGACCCTCGATTCTCGGGGACCGGCGGCGCGGGCGGGACCAAGTCACCTCGGTTCCCATGCGTCCACCCGTTGAGTCGCTTTTCGGTCGCAGATTCTGTGGCCGCTGTCTTGTCTGCGAACGACATGGGTGTCGCTCTCTGATCGCGAGAGCTTCTGGACCAGTTGGCCGAGATGACGCTGGACGAGGGGAGGCAAAGCTTCGGGCTTGCGGTCCCGTCGCCCGGTCCTATCCTCGCGGCCATGGAGTTGCCCGAGCCCTTTGCCGGTTGGTTTGCGTCAAGGGGCTGGTCGCTCCACCGCCACCAGCAAACGCTTTTGCAGGATGAAACTAGGTGCCGCCTGCTCGTGGCCCCGACCGGGGCGGGCAAAACACTGGCGGGCTTCCTGCCGTCGCTGGTCGATCTCTCCCAGCACCCGCGCGACGGGTTGCACACGCTCTACGTCAGCCCCCTGAAAGCTCTTGCGACCGATATACGCCGCAATCTCGGCACGCCGGTCGAGGAAATGGGGTTGGCCATCCGGGTCGAGGACAGGACGGGCGACACCTCGCAAGCGGTGAAGCGACGGCAGCGCACCGATCCTCCGCACCTTCTTCTAACCACGCCTGAAAGCCTCGCGCTGCTGCTGTCCCAGCCGGAATCACATCGAGTCTTCGCAGGACTGGCGCGGGTCGTCGTCGACGAAGTCCATGCGCTGGCCGGGTCGAAACGGGGGGATCAACTTTCCCTCGGGCTGGGCCGTCTGCGCGCGCTGGCGCCCGAGATGCGGATGGTCGCGCTGTCGGCGACTGTGGATGATCCGCAGGAGATCGCCGATTGGCTGGCGCCGGGGGAGTGCCTTGTTCACCACGCGGACCCAGGGCCTGATCCCGACATCGGGGTTCTAGAAACCCGTGGCGAGCCCCCCTGGGCCGGCCAGGGTGGACGCTACGCCGCCGCCGAGGTCATGGAGGAGATCGCCAGATACCGGACGACAATCGTCTTCATCAACACGCGGGCGCAGGCTGAACTGTTCTTTCGCGAGTTATGGCGCGCCAACACCGATACCCTGCCGATCGCGCTGCACCACGGCTCGCTCGCGCGGGAAGCACGCCAACGGGTCGAAGCGGCCATGGCCTCGGGGGATCTGCGCGCCGTCGTTGCCACCGGATCGCTGGATCTTGGCCTCGACTGGGGGGATGTCGACCTCGTCATCCAGATCGGGGCGCCCAAGAACGTCAAACGGTTGGTGCAGCGGATCGGGCGGGCGAACCACACGTACGAAGCGCCGTCACGCGCGCTCATCGTGCCGGCCAACCGGTTCGAGGTGCTTGAATGTCAGGCTGCCCTGGATGCGGTCCGGGAACGCGATCTGGATGGGGGACCGCTACCCGCTGGCGGGCTCGACGTGCTGTGCCAGCATCTGAACCTCACCGCCTGCGCCGGGGACTTCGACGGCGACGCGCTGTTCGATGAAATACGTGGCTCGGGGGCTTACCGCGATCTGTCGCGGGCTGACTATGATCGCTGCCTCGACTTCTGCGCGACAGGTGGATACGCGCTGCGCGCCTACCCACAGTGGCACAGATTGCTTCGGCGCCCGGATGGCCGCTGGGGCCTGCGGGATCCTCGCGCTGCCACCCGTCTGCGCATGAACGTCGGCACGATCGTCGAGCCGGAGTACGTCAAGGTCCGCATGGGCCGTGGCCGCGGCGGGCCCATTCTTGGCGAGGTCGAGGAAGCGTTTGCCGCCACCCTGTCGCCCGGCGACAGTTTCCTGATCGGCGGACAGGTGGTGAAGTACAACCAGACCCGGGAGATGGTTCTGCAAGTCCAGCCTGCGCCTGGGCGTGAGCCGAAGATCGCTGTCTTCTCGGGGACAAAGCTCGCGATGTCGACCGAACTTGCCCACCGCGTCATCGGGTGGCTGCAGGAACCGGACCGGTGGTCGGTGCTTCCCGCCCCCGTCCGCGACTGGCTGGAGCTGCAGGAGCGCTTCTCTCAGATGCCCCGTCCCGACAGGTTACTGGTCGAAAGCTTTCCTGTAGGGGATCGCTTCCACACCACGATCCATACCTTCGCCGGCAGAAACGCGAACCAGACATTGGGCCTGCTGATCAGTCAGCGGATGGAGGAGGCGGAGCTCGCCCCTCAGGGCTTTGTCTGCTCGGACTATGGGGTGATGCTATGGGGCCTGCGGGACGTGCCGGACCCCGAGCCGCTTCTTGCCGCCGATGGTCTGAAGGGCGCGTTCGAAGACTGGTTGGCTGGCAACACGGTGATGAAGCGGACGTTCCGGCAGGTCGCCGTGGTCGCCGGGCTGGTCGAGAGGAACCTGCCCGGCAAGCGCAAGACGGGACGGCAGCAGACAGTATCCTCAGAAGTGATCTACGACACGTTGCGCCGGTTCGATCCCGATCACCTCTTGCTGCAGATCACCCGGACCGAGGCTTTGCGCGGCCTCGTTGACTTCGGGCGCATCGAGGAGATGCTGCGCCGCTCCGCCGGGCGGATAGACCACGTGCGCGCAGACCGGGTCACCCCCCTCGCAGCCCCGCTGATGCTGGAGGCGGGACGCATCCCTCTGCGTGGCGGCTCTGCCGAAGACGCCGTGCTTGCGGATGAGGAGGCGCTCTTGAATGCCTACCTGCCCGAACTGGCCACAGGCTAGTCCAAGCCTCATCGGCTTGCGGCGCGGCCCTGTGGTCGTCTAGGCTTGTCCACGGAGAAACCCCATGGCCTTCCGCAAAATCCAGTCAGACCGCATTGCCACGGCGATCACAGCCCAGGTCGAGGAGCTGATCCTGCAGGGCGTGTTGCGCCCCGGCGATCGGCTGCCGTCCGAGCGCGACATGGCCGAGCTGCTGGACGTCTCGCGACCGACCCTGAGGGAAGCCCTCGCCGACCTTGAAGAACGCGGGCTGATCGCGACACGCCAAGGCGGCGGCACGTTCATCGCGGACATCATGGGATCGGCGTTCACGCCACCCTTGATCGAGCTCTTCGCGACCCACGATACGGCGCTCTTCGACTACATCGCCTTCCGCCGCGATCTGGAGGGGCTCGCCGCAGAACGCGCGGCTGCCTTCGCCACGGACGCCGATCTTGCGATCCTGGACGGCGTCTTCGAGCGGATGGAGGCAGCCGCCGGCAAGCGCAAGCCTGACGAGGAAGCGGCCATCGATGCCGAGTTCCACATGACTGTCGTCGAGGCTGCGCACAATGTCATCATGATGCACATGATGCGCGCGCTCTACGATCTGCTGGTGAGAGGCGTGTGGTACAATCGCGAAGCTGTCTACGCAGCCCGGGCGCACCGATCCAAACTGTTGGACCAGCACCGGGCGATCCGTGATGCCATCCGGGCGCGCGACGGCGCGGGTGCCAGGAAAGCCGTGGAGACCCACATGGACTTCGTCGCGGACGCGCTGCGCGAGGCGGATCGAGCGCGCACACGCGAACAGGTATCCGCGCTTCGCCAGGAGCAGGAAGCGCGGCGGACCTCGGGCACAAAGACCCGAAAACCCTAGGTTCCGGCCACCAGCGGCGCGGTCATCCGTTGAAGGCAGGCAATGACCGATAGCGCGGTGATCTTGCCGGTTCTGGGGTTCTCCTCGGTGGGCACGTTGCGGATCGTCATCTCGGCTTCGGCGCTGTTGGACCTGACCCGCACCGACTGGTGATTGCGGTCGACCGCCGGATCGGCCCAGACCTCGACCATCGTGCGGTCCGGCCCGACACCGGCCAACGACAGTGCGGCGGAGACGTTGACGTTTGCGGGAAACCCGATCGCCGCCTCGCGCGCCGTGCCCTTGAAGACCAGCTTCGCCTCGGTCAGCCCTTCCACCGAGATGTTGTTGCGTTCGAGGTGGGGGGCGCCCGACAGACCCCTCGGCGGTTTGCGCGTCTCCAACGTGACCTCATGGATCTCACCGACCCCCATGGCCCGGATCGCGTCCAGCCCGATGATCGCGCCGGTTGGCACGATGATCTGGGCCCCGGTCTCGGCTGCGCGATCTGCCAGTTCCATATGCTCGAGCAACTGCGCACACGAGAGCGGCATGAAGATCTTGCCAGCCTCGATCGTCGCAGTGGCCACCGGCAGGAAAGCAGCTTTCGGCGCCCCTTCGATGATGATGTCGGCGTGCTGGGCCAGCTCCTCCGCCACGACGGCCTTCGGTGGCGTAGACAGGCCCGCGACCTTGGCCGCCGCGCTCTCCGGCGTGGACGCGGAGACGGCGGCAAGCGTCATGCCAGGCACCTCACCCCGGTCCAGCCCACGGGCAATCCGCATACCTGCAGCGCCCAGCCCGGCGATTCCAACGGTGTAGGTCTTCATGCCATTCCTCCCGAAATTTCGTTCCAGTTCCGCACGATCATGTAGATGCCCGAGATGATGAGGGCGACGAAGAAAGCCTTACGGAACCCTTCTTCCGAGATGCTGTGGCGCAGCCGCCGCCCCAGCCAGAGCCCCGCGAAGACCGGGATCAGCCCAACGGTCGACAGGATCGCCAGTGGCCAGGTGAGGAGCTGGTGGGTCGTCATGGACGACGCCAGCGCCAGGATGATGGTGACAAACGTGATCCCAAGGGCTTGCACGAATTGGTCGCGCGGCAGTCGGAGGGTCTCGAGGTAGGTGACGCCCGGGATCAGGAAGAGGCCGGAGAGGCCCAGAAAGATCCCGCCAGCGCCACCGCAAACGGGGGACAGCCATGGCTCATTGCGCCCGGGCGCCGGCAGGCGGGTACCGAACAGGGCATAGAGGGAGTACAGGATCAGCAGGAGCCCAAGAACAACAACCATTAGCTGGGATTTCGTACCCGCCATGATCGTGACACCAATGAAGGTGAAGATGATGGCCGACAGCAGGAAGGTCCACAGCCGGCCTATCAGCGGCTTCAGGTACGGGCCGTTTGTCGCTTGCCAGATGTTCGAGATCAGACCTGGCACCAGGAAGACGGCCATCGCCTCCCACAACGGCATGACGAAGGCCAGCACCGACAGCACGACAACGGGCATGCCCAGCCCGAGGGCGCCCTTGACGAGGCCACCGAAGAAGAACGCCGCGATGACCAGCGCGGCGATGGCAGGATCGATCATGCTTCGCGAGGACGGCGGAACGCTCGCCACGCCAGGAACGCCGCCAGCACGACACAGATACCGGCAAGGGTCGGACGGAACCAGCCGTCCATCAAGCTCAGCGGCAGCGCCACCGCGAGCAGCATGGCCGGCGCATAGAAGTGCGTCCAGCCTTCGCCCCGCGCCCGTGCGGCCTGGAACCAGGGGAACGCCGCCGAGAATAGCGCGACGATACAGAAGAACATGGCCCAGGGCCGGGTCACGAACAGCGTCAGGTCCTGGTTGATGGCCAGCGCCCGTGACAGGTTCAACTCGGCGATATTGCCCAGCACGACGCCCAGGATCATCGGTGCCAGAGGGAAGCCGAACTGGCGCATTAGGAAGCCCAGCAAGCCGAACCAGAACAGGGTGTAGACATCATCGAGCGAGTTGTTCAGCGCAAAGACACCGATGGTCGCGAGCCCTAGGATGACGCCAGCCAGCATGTACATGCGGATCTTGGTGACCAGCACGAAGATCCTCAGCATGCCCGATTGCAGGCCCAACATGATGAAGTTGGCGGCAAAGAAGGCGATGAAGATCGAGTAGACCAGCACCGGCTCTTCCTGGATGAACGTTGGCCCCGGCACGATATCGTGGATCAGCAGCGCGCCAAGCATGATCGCGGCTGTCACGTCCCCTGGAATGCCCAACGAGATCAGAGGCGTGAGCGCGCCGCCCTCCACCGCGTTGTTGGACGTCTCGGGCGCAATGATCCCCTCGGAATGACCCGTGCCGAACTTCTCGGATTCCTTGGACTGCTTCTTGGCCTGATCGTAGGCAAGGATGTTGGCAATCGAGCCGCCAGCCCCGGGCAGGATCCCGGTGAAAACCCCGATCAGCGCGGAGCGGATGACGACGACTTTGCGGCGGAAGAGTTCCTTGATCGCGCGGCGGTGCTCGATCCGGATCTGCACATCCCCCTGATCGGTCAGCGCCGTCCGCGCCTTCACGGGATCCCGCACGTCCGAGAGCAGCTGGCTGAACGCGAAGAGCCCGATGAGCACGGCGATGAAGTCGAACCCGGACAGCAGGTAGTCGGAACCGAAGTCAAATCGGCCGACGCCCACGGCCTCATCCTCGCCGACGGCACGGACCAGAAGACCCAGGGCGCCTGCGATCAGGCCCTTGATCAGGTTCTCGCCGGCGAGCGATGCCGTCACCGTCAGCGCGAAGATGACCAGCATGAAGAAGTCCCAGGGCTGGAACTCCAGCCCCACTTTGGCCAGCTGGGGCGCGAACAGGACCAGCATGGTGGCCGAAATCATGCCGCCCGCAAAGGACGACCACACGCCAAGTCCCAACGCGAAGCCCGGCTCGCCGTTTCGGGCCATTGGGAAGCCGTCAAACGTGGTGGCCACCGAGGACGGCGTGCCGGGTATCCCGGTCAAGATCCCCGCCATCAATCCGCCGGACAATCCCCCGACGAGCACGGAGATCATCGTCGCGAGTCCCTGTGCCGGCTCCATCGAAAAGGTGAACGGCAGGGTCAGGACCACCGCCATGGCAATGGTGAAGCCCGGTATCGACCCCGCCAGCAGCCCGACCGCAACGCCGATGAACATCAGCATGACCGTCTGCCATTGGCCGACCTCCGCGAACGCGGCGATGACGTTGTCCCAAATCATATCTCGACCTTCGTGACGGCTGTTGCTGCGTCGCCGGTGTTGGGGGTGCCCTTGGGTTCGATCACCAGGATATGGGCTTCCTCCTCCGCAACGGGTCGATGGCTGACACCTTTCGGGACCACGTAGAACTCGCCGGGTCCCAGGTGAATGGGCCCGTCTTCGGTGTCGATGCGCAGCTTGCCATCGAGGACCAGGAAGAAGTCGTCCGTGTCGGCGTGGTCGTGCCAGACGAACTCGCCCAGCACCTTGACCACCATGATCTCGTTGTCGTTGAAATGCCCGACGATCCTGGGGGACCAGTGTTCGGCGAAGGTTGAGAGCTTCTGGGCGAGGTTCACCGGGTCTGGCATCTCAGAAACCCGTCCAGTCACCGGCGGGCAACGCCACGCGGAGAGCATTCGTGAAGATCAGCCACATGCCGCCCACGGTGATCACCGCGATGGCGATGTGCAGCAGGGTGCGCTGAAAACCGCCAAGGGCTGTCAGCAAGAGGAAGACGAAGGCGACCCCGCCGACGAGAATGCCGACATAGGGGATCGCGATGAGATACGCGCCGAACAGCACAAAGCACCAAAGCACGTTGCGCCAATATGCGAAGAAGTCTCCGACACCTCTGGGCGCGTCAGGGTTCGGCGCATCGGGTCCCTGCCGCACCGACTGGATCAGATAGATCAGGCTCAGGAAGCCGAAGATCCCAAGGATGATCCGCGGCCAGGTCGCCGGGGAAAGCTGCCCATAATCCGGTTCACGGATATCGAAGGAAGCAACCGTCAGAGCACCACAGATCAGCAGCAGCACGATTGCGACTATGATGTCGCGGTTAAGGGCCACCTTGCTCAACTCCCCTTCGGACCCGGAAGATCGGGAAATTCGTTGTTTACGTTTGGCCAGGGGAGCTTGATCGGGTGTGTAGCCGACAACCATGCAACCGAGAACACAGCGAAAGCATCCAGCACCCGGCCAAGTGGATCACCCAAGCTTTGATCTCGCATTACGCCACCTATGCCAGAAGAGGCGGCAGCCCCCCCGGCCATAATCTGCGCCCGGGTAAGGCGCTCACCGGTCTCGAGATCGTAGACCTGCAATCCACCGCCGATACCGTGCACGCCAGCACCCAAGACAATTTGCTGACCAGGTGGAATGATATTCAGGCTTGCTGCTTGAACCGCGAGGAACGCGGGCTTCTCCCCGGTGCCCAAGACGGTCTCGAGCTTCGGGACCAGAACATCACGCATCCGTTGCTCAAGGAGCGCGCGGAGCGCGGCATCACCTTCAGGGCTATCCGCGAAACGGGCAACCGCCAAAGGGTCGTCGGGGTCGACACCAGCGTCCTCGGCGAGCTGAGCGTGCGCAGTTTCCCACGACAGAATCGCGTTCGGATGGATACTGATCTCTACGGTTTGGATGTAATACTCCGCACGCTGCTCGGCGGTCAGCGGGTTATCAACCTGTGCGCTACCTTCCTGCACGCAGCCCGACAGCCAGAGCGCCGCAACAAGCAGTAGCGCCCCTGTGCGCACGACAGATGATGCCATTGCTGAACGCCCTCGCAAACCGGCGCGCGAGGCACCGAAACCGCATCTGGTTGGCAAAGCTAGGCTGGGGCCGGAGCCCCAGCCAGCTTCTTTGAGCACGTTACTCTTTGTACATGCCGATCTCGATGGCGACGGTCTTGTAGTCATCGAAGATGCTATCGGCCCAGGCGCGGAAGTCTTCCGGGCCCTGGTAGCGAAGAGCAGTTCCCTTGGCGTCGAGCTGGGCAATCAGCTCGGGGTTCTCGGCGGCTGCCTTGAACACGCCAGCCCACATCTCGATGATCTCGGGCGGGGTCCCTTTCGGCGCCACGATCCCACGCTCCAGCGCGAACGTCATGTCAACGCCAAGCTCCTTCAGCGTCGGCATGTCCGGCAGCTGCGGTGCGCGCTCATCGGCGGCGATGGCGAAACCCTGCAGGGCGCCCGACTCAAGGTGCTTGGACCCAGACGCGACGTTCAGGGCACCCATGTCGATGGCACCGGACAACAGCGCTGTCATGCGCTCGGCGGTACCGTCATAGGGCACGTAGGTGAACTCGACGCCCATCTCCTTGGCCAGCAGCAGCCAGATGAAGTGCGAGGTCGAGCCGAAAGTCGTGCCCGCGGTGATCTTACCGGGATTTGCTTCGGCATATGCCTTGAACTCTTCGAAGTTCTTGTATGGCACATCCGCCGCGGCGCCGATGATGTCCGGCGTCATGGTCAAATTGGCCACCGTCTCGAAGCCGTCGTACTGGAAGTCGACGCGCTTGTTCAGATAGCTCGTGATCGCCGACTGGTGGATTGCAAAGAGCGTGCACCCATCCGGATCGGCACCCGCCGCCTGCTTCGCTCCCTTGTTGCCGCCCTGGCCGGGAACGGTCACGACCTGGATTTTCGGCGTGATGTCCATTTCGGCAATCGTCTTCTCGAACAGAGAGAAGATTACGTGCGTGCCGCCGCCAGCTTTCCATGGCACGATGAGTTGGGCCGTATCGCAGCCGATCTCGACCGCGTGCGAAGGTGTTGACACTGTCGAAGTCAGACCGACAGCGAGAACGCCCGCTGCAGCCGTTGCGACAAGTGATTTCATGATCTCTCTCCCTAGTGGACATCCGTTGTTTGTTTTCCAGTGGCAACCTTACGCATGTTGCCGAAAAGTCAACATTTCCCATAACCCCCTCGGGTCGGCCCGCGGGAGTTGAATCCGGCGGCGCCAAACCCCATACACCCCCTCGACGCCAACGTCTGCACTGGGTGGCAGGGCTGCGGTTCTATGGAACTTGGCCCCGGGCACTACAGCGGCGGTAACGTCTCCGCTTGAACTGGGCGGTTTCGGGTAATGCTGGACCGGGTCTTTTGGAGATGGGACATGCCCTATGATGCTGGCGTCGCGCGTGCGACGCCTTCCAGACTTGAAGGACATGCCTGGTCAGCCACGGTTGACCAGCCCACCTTGTTTTTAGACGTGGACGCTGTGCGCGCGCAGTACCGTGCGTTGTCGCGGGGACTTGGGCGGGCATCGATCCATTACGCCATGAAGGCCAATCCGCACGAAGCAATCCTCGACGCCCTGCGCGACGAGGGGGCGGCCTTCGATGCCGCCTCGCGGGCCGAGATCATGATGTGCCTGGAGGCAGGGATACGTCCGGATCAGATCTCGTTCGGGAATACCGTGAAACGCGCGTCGGACATTGCCTTTGCGCACGACGCCGGGATCACGCTGTTTGCGGCCGACTCCGCGCAGGAGATCGAGAAGATTGCAGCTCACGCGCCAGGTGCGGAGATCTACATCCGCCTGTTGCTGAGTGCCGATGAGGCGGACTGGCCGCTCAGCCGGAAGTTCGGTTGCGCGCCCGAGCGCACCGTCCAGCTCATGGATCTAGCCCGCAAGCTGGGGTTGGTCCCGGTTGGAATCAGCTTCCATGTCGGCTCCCAGGCGCGGCATCCGTCCATGTGGCAACCGGTCCTCGACCGGGCCCAGGTCGTCTGGGATGACGCGAAGGCCGCCGGACATGACCTGAAGCTCCTGAACATCGGTGGTGGCTTTCCCGCCTATTATGGCCGCGACATCCCGGACCCCACGACCTACGCGGCCGATGTCATGGCGATGGTCGACGCGCGCTTCGATGCGCCGCACATCATGGCAGAACCCGGGCGCGGGCTTGTTGCCGAGGCTGGCGTCATCGTCGCCGAGGTGCTCCTGGTCGACCGCAAGTCGGACAGTGACACGCACCGATGGGTCTATCTGGACATCGGAAAGTTCTCCGGCCTGGCCGAGACGATCGACGAGGCCATCAGGTACCAGTTTCTGACACGCCGCGATCATGAGCCCAAGGGTCCGTGCGTGGTTGCAGGCCCGTCCTGCGACTCCGCAGATGTGCTCTATGAAAAGCGCCCGATGTTGCTTCCCGTGGGGCTTCGTGCCGGAGACCGTGTGCTGATCCGCAACACCGGCGCCTACACATCGACCTATGCGTCGGTCGGCTTCAACGGGTTCCCACCTCTGGACGTCCAGGTGCTCCCCCCCGCCTGAGCGTCATCCTGCACGTGATCCCGCTGTAGCTTCCCAACGGGGCCAATTCGGGTATACCGCGTGCCGGATCAGACCGTTGTGGGAGGGAATATGCGCGATCTCGAAAAGCCCGGCCGCTCGCCAGCGCATGGCATGAAGGCAATGGCGGCGACCAGCCATACACTCTCGACCGAAGCGGCCATCGCCATCCTGCGGGCGGGCGGCAACGCGATGGACGGGGCGATCGCGGCCTGCGCCGTGCAATGCGTCGTCGAACCGGGGTCGACCGGGATCGGCGGCGACAACTTCTGCCTCTATGCCCCTGCCGGGTCGTCCAAACCCATCGCCTTCAACGGATCGGGCAAGGCGCCCACCGGCGCGACAACCGACTACTTTGCCGGGCTGGGTCTGACAGAGCTCCCCCGCCAATCCCCGCATTCGGTCGTGACGCCCGGTGCCGCCGAGGCTTGGTGCCGCCTGAGCGCCGACCATGGCCGGCTGCCCCTGAAAGACGTTCTCGCCCCGGCAATCGACTATGCCCGCAACGGCTATCCGATTTCCTCGCGCGTGTCGGCGGACTGGGTTGGTAACGAAGCGCTGATGAAGGCCGAGCCGACCATGGCCCGTATCTTCATGCCGCACGGCCGGCCGATGCAGGTCGGCGAGGTTCACCGCCAGCCCGAGCTTGCCAACACCATGGAAGCCGTCGCAACCGGCGGGCGAGAGGCCTTCTACACCGGCGAGATCGCCGAAGACATGGTGAGCTATCTCCGCGGTCTCGGCGGCCTCCACACGATGGAGGATTTCGCGGCGGCCAAGGGCGACTATGTCGAGCCGATCTCGACCGACTTCCGCGGACATACCATCTGGCAGTGCCCCCCGAACGGCCAGGGGGTGATCGCTCTTCTGATGTTGAACATCATGTCCGAAATCGCCGCGGGCGAGACACCGATCACCGCAGATCGCATACATGCGGAGATCGAGGCGTGCCGTCTCGCCTATACCGCCCGCAATCTCTATGTCGCCGACCCCGCGTATGCAGATGTCGACGTCGATACTCTACTGAGCGCCGCGTACGCGACCAAGCTGCGCGACCAGATCGACATGTCGAAGGCCGGTGACCCGATGCCCGAACCTGACCTCGTTCGCCACGAAGACACGGTCTACATCTCGGTCGTGGATGGCGATGGCAACGCGTGTTCGTTCATCAACACACTGTTTCACGGCTGGGGCGCGGGCCTGTGTGCGCCGAAATCCGGCGTGGTCTTCACCAACCGTGCCCAGGGCTTCAGCCTCGACCCCGGCAGCCCGAACCGTATCGAGCCGGGCAAGCGTCCCCTCCACACGATCATCCCCGGGATGGTCACCAAGGACGACAAGGTTGTCATGCCCTACGGCGTCATGGGCGGCGAATACCAGGCCATGGGCCACATGCAGTTCCTGACCGGCATGTTCGACTTCGGTCTCGACATCCAGGAAGCGCAGGACCGTCCCCGCTTCATGGCTGATCCGTTCACCGGCACTGTCGACATGGAAGACACGGTTCCAGCCGAGATCAGGGCTGATCTGGCCTCGCGCGGTCATCGCATTGCAAAGCCGGCCAAACCGATCGGCGGCAGCCAGGCGATCTGGATTGACCCCGAGACTGGCGTGAAGACCGGCGGGTCGGACCCGCGCAAGGACGGCTGCGCAATCGGCTATTGATCTGAAGCGGGAGACGAAGATGGCGAGTGTTGCGGTCTACGGGCTCGGCTCGATGGGATACGGTATCGCGCAATCGGTACTGCGGGCCGGGCATGCCACCTGGGGTGTGGACATCAACGACGCCGCCATGGCGCGGTTTCGCGCCGAAGGTGGCGAGGCGGGTGCTCCGGAGGCGAGCACCCTGGATGTTGTCGTTGTCGTCGTCCTGAACGCAGCCCAGACGGAAAGCGTGCTGTTCGGCGAAGCGGGGGTCGTCCCCGGCATGAAGCCAGGGGCTGCCGTCATCGCCTGTGCGACCGTCCCGCCCGATTTCGCCCGGGACATGGAGGCGCGCTGCGCCGAGCGAGGGGTGCACTACCTCGACGCGCCGATCTCCGGCGGTTCGGTCAAGGCCGCCCAGGGCAAGCTCTCCGTCATGGCATCGGGTACCGCCGAGGCGTTCGCCGCTGCCCGGCCCGCGCTGGACGCGATGGCCGAAACGGTGTTCGAGCTTGGCGATGCGGCAGGTGCCGGGTCCGCCATGAAGGCGGTGAACCAGCTCTTGGCGGGCGTGCACATCGCGACAATGGCGGAGGCGCTGACCTTCGGTATGACCCAAGGGGTGACCCCCGAGAAGTTCGTCGACGTCATCAGCCAGTGCGCGGGCTCGTCCTGGATGCTGGAGAACCGCGCGCCCCACATCGTGGCGGGTGACTACACGCCCCATTCGGCCGTGAACATCTGGCTCAAGGACCTCGGGATCGTGCTGGACATCGCCAAGGGTGCGACGTTCTCGGCCCCGATCACCGCAGCCGCCCTTCAGCAGTTCGTCGCGGCGGCGGGCCACGGTCTCGGTGGCGAGGACGATGCTGCCGTGGCGAAAGTCTATGCCCGCAACGCAGGGCTGACCCTGCCGGGTGAGAGCTGACGGAGACATAGGCTCCCCGGTTTTGGGGGGTGGGGGTCGCCGAAGTTGCGCCGTCGCCACCGTCTCTCGTACCGATGGCGCGAAGATGGCAACTCCGAGCGACATTGAAGACGAGTGGGCCGTCCCCCGAAACCAGGGAGCATACAATGACCAAACCGATCGCGATCCTGATGCCCGGCGACATGGGGCACGGTGTGGGCCAGGCGCTGATCGCGCGCGGGCACGACGTTGTCACGGCACTCGACGGCC
>JBCCDA010000018.1:0-55088 GCA_039033215.1 Pseudomonadota bacterium
ACCGTGGGCGGCGTCATCCAGTCCAGACGACGCGCCTCCTCCGCCCAGAACCCCTCGGGATCACTGACCGACCGCGCGTACATCTCGTGGTACTGACCCTCACCAACATGCGCAACAGACGCGCTGCTGGCTGGTACGGCGTAGAGATCTGACATCTGTTTCCCCCTGGCATTGTTGTTGTCGGAGGACCGGCATCCCCCGGTATCATTGTGACCCCAGTGACGGTGGTCAGATCGCCAGATATTCCTGCCGAAGCTCGGCGTTATCAAGCACCTCCTGAGCAGTGCCGTCGAAGACGACTTGACCCATGTCCAGGATAATGGCCCGGTCTGCGAGGTGCAGGGCGGCAATGGCGTTTTGTTCGACGATGATCGTGGTCATGCCGAGCTGTTTGATTTGTTCCAGCGTGCGTTCGATCTCCTGCACGATGACGGGGGCCAAGCCCTCGTAGGGCTCGTCCAGCAGCAGCAGTTTGACATCGCGCGCAAGTGTCCGGCCGATCGCAAGCATTTGCTGTTCGCCGCCCGAGAGGGTCGTGCCCTCCTGCTTGCGCCGCTCTCCCAACCTTGGGAAGAGCTCGTAGATCCTCTCCAGCGACCAGCCATGTGGCGGGGCGATCTGCGCGAGCTTGAGGTTCTCTTCGACGGTCAAACCCTGGATGATCCGACGGTCTTCGGGCACCAGACCAATGCCATTCTGCGATGCCTGGTGCGCTTTCATGTCGTGCAACGGCTTGTGATCGAGCCAGATCTCACCGTGCTTCAGTGCTGGGTCGTCGACGCGGGCAATCGTGCGCAGGGTCGAGGTCTTTCCCGCACCGTTCCGCCCCAACAGTGCGACGATCTCGCCCTCCCGGACATCAAAGCTGATGCCCTGAACGATGTAGCTTTCACCATAGTAAGCATGGATGTCCCAGCAGGAGAAGTAGGCGGGCGCTGCCCCACGCGCCGGAATCGGGGCGACTCCAGGTACCTGCCCCTGGAGCTGGTTCTCGAACAGCGTCTGGCGCTCCTGTTCCGTTTGCGCGTCGGATGCCTGCACGACGTTCATAGATGTGCCCCCCCAAGATAGGCTTCCTGAACCTTTGGATTGCCTTTGATGTTCTCCGGCATATCCTCGGCGATCACGGTACCCTGCGCGAGAACCGAGATCTTTTCCGCGAGACTGAACACGACGTGCATGTCGTGTTCGATCACGACCATGGTAATACCCCGCGAGGCGATGGTCTTGAGCAAATCGATCGTGTTGTTGGTATCTCCGCGGCTCATGCCTGCCGTCGGCTCGTCGAGCAGTAGGAGCTTCGGCTCTTGCACCAACCCCATGGCCAGTTCCAGACGACGCTTGTCTCCACGGGACAATTGGCTGGCGATGTCATTTGCCTTCCCGTCGAGACCAACATCGGCGAGCCCATCCAGCGCTTTCTCGTAGACCGATTTCTCTCCCCGCATCGGGTTCCAGGCGTTCATGGTGAAGGCCCCGTCCCGTCGCGCCAACGCCGGGATCATCACGTTTTCGATCAGGGTGAGGTCACCGAAGATCTCCGGCGTCTGGAAGACGCGGGACACGCCTGTCTGATTGATCGCATGCGGCTTCAGTCCCAGGAGCGACTTGCCATCAAACATCACAGTGCCCGTATCAGGCATCAGACGCCCAACGAAACAATTCAACAGCGTCGACTTGCCTGCACCGTTGGGACCGATGATGGCATGTACAGTGCCGGCCTCGACTTCGAGATTGACCTCGTTCAGCGCCTTCAAACCGCCGAACCGCTTGTTGACGTTCTGAACTTTGAGAAGGGTGCTCATCGTTTCTATCCTCACTCAGCCGGAAGACTGGATGGATTGGATTTGCCCGGGCGCTTGCGAGCGCCCAACCGTCCCAGCCGACGGAAACCCTCCATCAGCCCGCCGGGCAGGAACGCCACGATCAGCATGAAGATCAGGCCCAGCGTCAGGTGCCATCCTTCGCCGACGAAGAGCGCGGACACAGATACCACTGCCTCCTGGAGGCTGGTGGGCAGGAACGAGAAGATATCCATCAGCACGCCCTTGTTGATCGCGGAGAAAATGTTCTCGAAGTACTTGATCAGACCTGCACCGAGCACGGGCCCCAGCAACGTCCCAGCTCCACCTAGGATTGTCATCAGAACCACCTCGCCAGAGGCCGTCCATTGCATCCGCTCAGCTCCTGCCAAAGGATCCATCGCGGCCAGGAGGCCACCCGCCAGCCCCGCATACATGCCCGATATTACGAATGCAGCAAGCATGTAGGGACGCGTGTTGACCCCGGTGTAGTTGAGCCGGTTCTGGTTGGTCTTTACCGCCTTCAGCATCATGCCGAAGGGCGACCGGAAGATCCTCATCGAGATGTAGAATGCGACGATCAGCAAGACCGCACAGAAGTAGTAGCCAGCGTTGAACTGGAGATCCATGCCCAGGAACGTGGCATCCCAGGTCTGCTTCATTTTAAGGCCGAAGAAGTTCACCAGCGGGGTCGCCCCTTCTGCCAGCGGCGTGTCGAGGATCCGGGCATCATTTAGCCGGATCTGCAAGCCGGTCTCTCCGTTCGTGAGCGGCGTCAGCACGGAGTACGCGAGATTGTAGCTCATCTGAGCGAACGCCAGCGTCAGGATCGAGAAGTAGATCCCCGACCGTCTCAGGCAGATGAAACCTATAATCAGGCTGATCACCCCGGCCACAAACACTGCGAACAGGATCGCGGGGATCAGGTTCATCGTAAGACCCTTGAAGGCCCAGACCGCCGCGTAGGAACCGATCCCCAGGAACGCGGCATGTCCGAAGCTCAGGTAGCCGGTCAGACCGAAGAGGATGTTGAAGCCGATTGCGAATATCCCAAAGATGGCAAACCGCTGCAGGAGATCAGGATACCCTGCCCCGAAAGGCGCCAGCAAGATCGGCCCGGCCAGAACACACAGGATGAAGGCGGTCATCAGCAGCGTGTCGGACCGTTTGGTGTTGAGTACTTGTGACATAGCTCAGGTCTCCATCACGCCTTTGCGGCCCATCAAGCCTCGTGGGCGGACCAGCAGAATGACGACGGCAACGACGTAGATTATGATCTGGTCGATACCTGGGAGGATGTTGGTGAAGACGCTCATCGACGCGAAGCTTTCGAGGATGCCCAAAAGAAAGCCCGCGGCCACGGCCCCACCTAAAGATCCCATGCCGCCGACCACGACCACCACGAAGCTCAACACCAGAAACTGCATTCCGATGTGATAATCTGGACTGACAATGGGCGTGTACATCACACCCGCGAGCCCGGCGACGACTGCCGCGAGTCCGAACATGAAGGTAAACCGTTTGTCGATGTCGATGCCCAGCAGACCGACAGTCTCGCGGTCAGCCATGCCAGCACGCACGACCATTCCGAACGTCGTGAACTGCAGAAAGCAGAAGATCATCGAGATGATGGCGAGGGCAAAGAGGAAGTAGACGAGCCGCCACATCGGATAGACGATCTGGCCAGCTTGGTAGCCAATTGCGGTGCCAAAATCGACCATGCCGGTCAGCGCGTCAGGCGCCGGTTGAGGCAGCGGGTTTGCGCCGTAGATTGCCTTGATGATCTCCTGGAGCACGATGGCGAGGCCAAAGGTCATCAAGATCTGGTCCGCATGGGGCCGCTTGTAGAAAAAGCGCACCACCCAACGCTCCATCGCAATGCCAACGAGCATCATGACGGGAAGCGCGACCAGGATGGAAACGGGGACCGACCATTCGATCAGCAGTGCGCCGAAATCGCCGAACCAGGCTTCTGCGTAAGGTGTGCGTATCTCCAGGGGCGTGCCCCAAGCCGTGGTTTGCGTCGCGTCCAGCTCGACGCGCTCCAGTGTCAAAAACCGGTTCACCGTGACCGCACAGAAAGAACCCAGCATGAACAACGCGCCGTGCGCGAAGTTGACGACCCCGAGCGTGCCAAAGATCAAGGTCAGCCCCAACGCGATCATCGCGTAGGCTGAACCCTTGTCCAGACCGTTCAGAATCTGGAGGAGGATTGCATCCATCTCGCCGTTCCCCTGGTTGTGACGGATATGGGATCCGTCTCCCTAGAAAGTGACCGCCCCCAGAACGAGCCGGGGGCGGCTGTTGGCTTAGCTCAGAGGCCGGTGTTGCACTGGCCGAGCTCACCGCCGATGAAGTCGGGGTGGTCGGGCGCGTACATGACCTTCTCGGTGGGCGTGACGTCCACAACTTCAAGCAAGTCGAACTGCGACGTCGGGTTATCCTTACCCTTCACCACCAGAACTGGCTTGAAGCACTGGTGATCCGAGCCGCGGTAGAGCGTCGGACCGTTCCCGAGGCCGTCGAACTCGAAGTCCTCGAGCGCATCGACTACACCGCAGGGATTGAACGTACCGGCGCGTTGAGCAGCATCCGCATAAAGCAGAACCTGACTGTAGCACGTGTGTGCTGCCTGCGACGGCGGGAAGCCATACTTCTGACCGAACGACTTGACGAACGCCTGGGAGCCTTCGTCCTGGAGAGACCAGTGCCAGTTCGTCGAACCGAACACACCCTTGACGTTCTCGCCAGCACCCTGCGCCATGAGACGCGAGTAGAGCGGTACGACGATCACGAAGTCCTTGCCGTTCACCACACGGTCGCGCATGCCGAACTGAACCGCGTTGGTAATCGAGTTCACCATGTCACGGCCGTAGTGATTCAGGATCAGCGTGTCCGCGTCCGAATTCAGGACTGGCGTCAGGTACTGCGAGTAGTCCGCAGTGCCCAGAGGCGTCCGAACTGCAGCGACAGTGTTCCAGCCAATTGCCTCGGTGTAGGTCTTCATCGAGCCTTCTTGGCTCCAGCCCCAGTTGTAGTCGGCGGTCAGGTGGTAGGCGTTGCGGCCCGTGCCGTAGTTCGCCTCAAGGATCGGACCGAGGGCTGCACCGGACATCTCCGTGTTGAAGAAGTGCCGGAAACCGTTTGCGCGCTTGTCCTTGCCAGTCGTCGCATTGGCGTGCGTCAGGCCCGCCATGAAGATGACGCCGATGTCTTGGCAGAGCGCCTGGACCGCCACGGCAACACCGGACGAAGAACCACCGGTCACCATGATCGCGCCGTCGCGCTCAATCATGCGCCGCGCAGAAGCGCGTGCAGCGTCAGCCTTGGTCTGAGTATCGCCTGTTACAACCTCGACCTTCTTGCCGAGCACGCCATTGCCCTGCAACTCCTTCGACGAGAAGGTGTTCAGCATACCGCCATCGCCTTCACCGTTCAGGTGCTCGACGGCAAGCTGCTGTGCGCGCAACTCGTCCGCGCCTTCTTCGGCATAGGCGCCCGTCTGCGGCACGTTCAAGCCCAGCGTGACAGTGCTGCCGGTAGGTTCGTTCATGTACCCCGACGCCCAGGCCGTGCTGGTGAAGATCGTCGGCGCTGCCAGTCCGGCGCCCAACGCAGCCGACCCCTTCAGCAGCCCACGACGGCTAACATAAAGATTGCTCATATTGCTCTCCCTGAGAGTTTCCTCTTGGACGGGTCGCAGCCGTTTTTGGCCATTCCGCCACCCTCGAACCTGAAGTGTTCGTGTAAACCACATACCGAACGACAGTCAAAACTACAATAAATGCTTGATATAAATGGATTATATTGTAAATTCCTTATCCCGCAAGTGCGTTAAATTGTAAACGATTTACATTGCGTCGCACAAAGCGTGCGAAACGAAAGGAAATTTCCCAATGGTCGAGACCATATTGGGCGCCAGAATTCGGGAGCGAAGGCGACAACTCGGCGTCACTCAAGCCGAGATGGCGAGGCGAATTGGCATCTCGGCGAGTTATCTCAACCTAATCGAGGGTAATCGACGCCGAATCACGGGCAATCTTCTGCACCGCACAGCGGCGGAACTGGGTGTCAGTGTCGACGACCTCGGCGGGGCCAGAGAACGGCGCCTCGCGGAGGATCTAGCGGAGATCGCCGCGACCCCCGGCTTGACGCGACTTGGCGCTGAGACAGAGCAAACCGGCGAGTTCGTCGGCCGTTTTCCCGGTTGGGCGCGCACAGTCGCGGCACTTGCAGGGTCCGAGCGTGCAGCAGAAGCACGCGTCCGCGCCCTGGCGGAGCGGTTGAGTCACGATCCGTTCCTCGGTGAAACAGTGCACCGGATGCTCACGCGGACTGCAGCCGTGCGCTCAGCCGCGGAGATACTCGAAGACTACTCCGACATGTCGGATGAAGAGCGCAAGCGCTTCAGCGGAATCGTCCTCTCCGAGGCAAAAGTGCTGAGCGAAGTCGGTGAGACGCTGGCGCACTACTTCGATGGTCTCGACGCATCGGACCGCATGTTGACTCCCATAGATGAGGTCGACCGTCTCTTCGTTGCGCACCAAAACCACTTTGAGGAGTTGGAAGCCGCAGCATCCAGCATTGACGCACGGTTGACCGAGACAACGGTATCTGAACGCGGTGCTGCTGCAACCGAGCTTGTGCGGACTGCACTCGAGGATGTCATCGCCGACTTTGTCAACCAGCATCCGCAGATTCAGACGGCGGCAGGGCGTGCCCGGGCGACGCGCACACTACAGCAGTACGCGGCACGAGCAGTTATGATGCCAATGGGCCAGTTCGCCCGGGTCGCGCGCACAATGGAGTACGATGCGGAGATGCTCGCGGAGCACTTTCGAGTGCCTTTGCCGTCAGTGCTGCGCAGATTGCCAGCAATTCCGAGGGAAGCCGGGTTTGCGGGGTTTGGCTATGTGCGAGTGAACGCGTCAGGAAGCCTTCTGGAGGCACAGATCGTGGATGGACTTATAGTCCCCCGACACGCCCCACCCTGCCCTCTCTGGATCCTTTTCTCAGCGCAAAGATCGCCAGAGCGGATGGTGCGTCAACGCGCGGTGTTCACCAACGGCGAAGCGTTCGTGTTTGTCGCCAAGGCACATGTAGTCGGTCGCGCGAGCTTTGATATGCCACAGCATTACGTAACCGACATGCTGGTGGTACCCACTGCCATCGCGGGACTGACTGTATACGGGCCTGGTTCCGAGCTCACGTCCGAAGACGTCGGGCCAGCCTGCAGGATCTGCGCCAGAAGCCAGTGCCCGCATCGTGTCGAAGATCCATTCCTGGGCTAGTCTCCGTCATACTTGCTCGGTCGGCGGAAAAATCGTCTACTCAGCTTAGTTCCGCGCAAGATGGAACAAGGGGAGGACACCGGACCGTATGCCAATGCGCATTCTGCTAGCCGAGGACGAACCGAACATCGTTGAGACCCTGCGATTTCTACTTAGACGCGCCGGGTTCGATGTCGATGTCTGTGCCAACGGCCGCGAGGCGTTGACCAGTGTGATCGACACACCTCCTGATGTCCTCGTGCTAGACATGATGCTGCCGGAGCTCTCGGGTCTTGAAGTTCTACGCAGCCTGCGCGGGCAAAGCAGCTGCGCAGGCGTTCCTGTTCTGATGCTGACCGCGAAAGGGCAGCGGGAAGACCGCGAACGGGCAATGGAAGCCGGCGCGGATGTTTTTCTCACAAAGCCTTTCGCGAACGCAGATCTAGTGGCAGCGGTTGAAGGCCTGGCTGGCAGGCGAGTGGACTGAAGGTGATGAAGACTGCGCCCAGCAGGGACAATCGTCCCATGCGAACACGAAGCCGATCAATGGTGCTGTTCGTGCTCGGAGTACTGCTCCTCACCCCACCCTTTGCGACCATCTTCCACGTCGATGACAAACTGTTCGATGTTCCAGTGACCCTCATCTACGTGTTTGTGGTGTGGGCACTGCTGATATCAGGCGCGGTAGTGCTTGCCCGACCATTACAAGCCGTCGCTGAGGAGGAGGAGCGGTCGTGACCCTCTCGGGGGACGTGCTGCTCGCAGCCTGTCTACTCTATGTCACCGTGCTCTTTGTCGTGGCGTTTCTTGTCGATCGGGCAACCGCCCGAGGTCGGATGGGTTGGCTGCGATCTCCGGTCGTCTATACGCTCTCGATCTCCGTCTACTGCACATCGTGGACGTTTTATGGTGCCGTCGGTTCCGCCGCTCGGAACGGGCTGGAGTTCATCACAATCTACCTCGGGCCCACTCTGGTGTTCATCGGTTGGTGGTGGCTCCTGCGAAAGCTGGTTCGCATCGGGCGTGAGCAACGCATCACCTCGATCGCAGATCTCGTCAGTTCGCGCTTCGGGAAGAGCCCGACACTCGCTGTCATGGTCACCGCGCTCGCGGTCACGGCAACAACACCCTACATTGCGCTGCAGCTGCAATCTGTGACTCGGAGCTATCAGGCTGTTGCAAGCGATGCCGACAGCACCGTGACGGCTCTTTGGATCGCTGCGGGGATGGCTGTCTTCACAATCCTGTTCGGCACACGGAACCTCGACGCAAATGAACGCCACCACGGTGTCGTCGCTGCAATCGCGATAGAAGCGTTAGTGAAGCTCTTCGCTCTCCTCGCCGTTGGCATATTCGTGGTCCTCAGCTTTGGCGGTGTCTCGAGTCTGTTCGAAGACGTCCCAGCCGAAGTGATCTATGGCGGCGATGAGATTTTCGGACCACGTTGGGCGGCTCTCACCTTCCTCTCGGCCACAGCGATCATTTGCTTGCCACGCCAATTCCAGGTGACTGTGGTCGAAAACGTCGATGAACGTCATCTCGCGACAGCATCGTGGTTGTTCCCGCTATACCTGTTCGGGATGAGCCTCTTCATCATCCCCATCGCGGTCGCCGGACTAAAGATGATGCCGGCAGGCTCGAACCCCGATCTCTACGTGTTGACCCTACCCCTGGCGGCTGGACGGGATGAACTGGCCCTTCTGGCGTTCCTCGGAGGTTTCTCGTCCGCTACGTCAATGGTTATCGTCGCGGCGATTGCCGTATCAACCATGGTCTCGAACCACATCGTGATGCCAATCGCCATCCGCATGATGACGAATGGCACGCAGGTTTCAGGTGATGTGCGTAATCTTCTCTTGAACGCACGCCGAGTTTCCATCGGGATCGTGCTTGGCCTCGGGTTTCTGTACTTCAACCTCAGCGGAGGCTCCGACGCGCTTGCCGCGATCGGCCTGATCGCGTTCGTAGGAGTCGCGCAACTACTGCCAAGCGTCATCGGCGGGCTGTTTTGGAAAGAGGCGAACCGGGCAGGTGCCATATCTGGGCTCGCGGTCGGCGCCGCACTCTGGGCCTACACTCTCTTCCTGCCAAGCTTTGACGGCGCGGTTCTTCTGAGCCGCGAGGTGCTCGCCGACGGCCCATGGGGCATCGCGCTGTTCCGACCTCAGTCTCTGCTCGGGCTCGGTGGAACCGACCCGTTGGTGCACGCGCTGGTCTGGAGCCTGGGTACTAACACTGTTGTCTTTCTTGTTGTTTCCGTCATCGCCAAACCAGCACCGCTGGAGCGGTTGCAGGCTCTGCAGTTTGTTGACGTCTTCCGTCTCTCAGGAGCCACCCCCTCGGCGTTTCAGGCGGGCACAGGGCATGGCGAGGCCCTGTTCGTGCTGGCCCAGCGGATCTTGGGCACAGACCCCGCTCGTGTTCTGTTTGAACGGATCGCGCGTCGCCAGGGCCTGAGCAGTGGTCTACCCAAACCAACGGAAGAGATGGTCCGCCAGCTTGAGCGCGAACTCGCCGGATCCGTAGGGGCCGCCTCCGCGCACGCGATGGTCAGCCAGATCGTCGGACAGGCACCGATCGGGATGACCCAACTCTTCGACATCGCGGATGAAACACAGCGGCTCATGGAGACGTCGCGGCAACTGCGCCTGAAAACCGATGAAGTAGAAGAAGCCGTTCGGAACCTGCGCGGTGCAAACGAGCTTCTGCGCAGCATGGACAAGCGCAAGGACGACTTCCTCAGCCAAGTCAGCCATGAACTGCGCACGCCCATGACCTCGATCAGGTCGTTCTCCGAAATCCTTCTGACACATGACGACATCGGAGAGGACGAGCGCAGACGCTTCCTTCGAATAATCAACGAGGAAAGCAGTCGGCTGACCCGGCTGTTGGATGAGATCCTAGACCTCAGCCATCTCGAGTCGGGGAACTTCGACATCCAGCGTGAACCGCTTTCCGCACGCGACATCGCAGAGAGCGCGATCGACACGGTGTCCGCGTTGGCGCGTGAGCGCAGGGTCAAGATCCTGCGGGACGCACCTGACTTGCCGGTGGCAGTGCTGGCCAACGCGGACCGCCTGCGCCAAGTCCTCATCAACCTTCTTGGCAACGCCATAAAGTACAACAGGAGCGACGATCCCGAGATCCTTGTGCGCGTCCGCCAGATGCAAGCTGACGTGACGATCGATTTGATCGACAACGGTGGCGGTGTCAGCCGATCAGACGCGAAAACGATCTTCGAGAAGTTCTCGCGTGGCGAGCGAGCCTCGATGGGACAAGGGGCTGGCCTGGGTCTCCCAATCAGTCGCGCCTTGATGCAGGCGATGGGAGGAGACCTTTCGGTCCAGTTTGAACCAGATGGCACTAGTTTCTTTCGAGCCCGACTGCCAATGGCCGCGAAGTCTGATGCCGCCGCCGAGTGACGATCGATCCGCACATCCTATGTCCCAGTCATGACGGCAACATTGAACGACGACCGGCTGAGCACGCTTGCAGGCATCTGGGACGCCGCGTGGGACGAGCTGGATGTTGCCGTTCAAACCCGGCGCGGCCCATGGCGCCACCCCGTCCTGGCGACAATCGGGGTGGTCGGGCCGGAGGTCAGGACAGTTGTTTTGCGGCTGGCCGACAAACAACGAGCGGCGTTCGAGGTGTATACGGATATCCGAACCGCCAAGGTGACTGAGATCTCCGCTGATCCTCGGGTCGGGCTCGTTGCTTGGGACCCGGACATACTCCTTCAATTTAGGGTACGGGGCACAGCATCCGTGACTGCTGGAGCTCCGGTCGCCGAGCGCTGGGACACACTGCCCCCTGCTGCTCGCGCATCCTATGCCGCAATTGTTGTTCCTGGAGAACGTAGTGTTGGTGATGACCAACGCACACCAACACCGGACGCGCGACACTTCGCAGTCGTTGAGATCACTGCCTCGGAAATCGAGCTGCTCCATCTCGGCGAGGAGCGGCATCGCCGCGGTGTCTTCCGGCGAACCGACGGATGGAACGGCAACTGGGTGCAGCCGTGACGCTGTGACTGCATGCAAACTATCAAATCTCCAATCGGATTGACGGCTACTGACGGTTGACCGAAACAGAGCGCCAGACTTCCATTGGGCCCATGATGACAGACAAGCAGCAGACCGGGCCTCTCAGAGGCCTTCGGATCGTCGAGTTCGGCCACTTCATTGCAGCCCCGTTCGCCACGCGGGTCCTTGGCGACCTCGGCGCGGAGATCATCAAGATCGAGCCACCGAACGGAGATCCCGTGAGGGGATGGGGCGAGCAACTGGACGGCCAGTCCCTGTGGTGGTCGGCCCACGCGCGGAACAAGAAGTCCGTTACGCTGAACCTCAAGGAGCCTGAAGCCCGCGACATTGCATTGCGCCTTGTGGCAAAATCTGACGCTGTCATCGAAAACTTCCGCCCGGGTCTCATGGAGCGATTTGGCCTTGGACCTCGCGACCTCGCCGACGTAAAACCGGGCTGCGTGCTCGTCAGGGTGTCAGGTTTTGGACAAACCGGCCCAAGGGCAAAGGACCCCTCGTTCGGGATGATCGGAGAGGCGCTTGGCGGGATCCGGTACCTGACGAGCCACCCAGCGAGTGTTTCAGATCTCCCACCAGTGCGGACAGGCGTCTCGCTTGGCGATACCGTCGCTGGGTTGTACGGGGCCATCGGGATCCTTGCCGGTCTTCTGGAGCAAAAGGGCAAGGAAACGCCTGTCGGCACCCCCTCACGCGTTGTGGATGTCGCGCTGACCGAATCTGTCTTGTCCCTGCTGGAAGGAATTCTGCCGGAGTACGGCGCCTTGGGTAAAATCCGCCAACCGGCCGGCGCCAGATTGCCTGCCGCCGCTCCTTCCAGCGCGTACCCAACCCAAGACGGTGCCTTCGTACTGATCGGTGCAAACTCAGATCCGCTGTTCGCCCGTCTATGCAAGCTGATGGATCGCGAGGAACTCTTCACGGATCCCCGTTTCGTCAGCAACCCCGCGCGGGTCGCCAACATCGACGCAATCGACACGATCATCGAAGAGTGGACGAGGGCGCGACCAGCAGCGGAGGTTTTGGAGCGGCTGGACGAGGCAGGCATCCCGTCCTCAAAGATCTACTCCGCTGCCGATATCGTCAATGATGAGCAGTACCGCGCCCGGGAGGCGGTTCGAACTGTCCCCGATCCACTCCTGAAGCAGGAAATCCTCCAATCATCTCCGGTTCCGCGCTTTGCAGATCACAATACGGAGTCAATCGCTTGGGCGGGGCCTGCCATTGGCCAACACAACGAGGATGTCTATTGCGGACTTCTCGGCATGTCCGCTAACGACCTCGCCAACCTGAAGGCAGGCGGAGTTGTCTGACTCACAAGCTTGCGGTGATCGCATCTCTGGTGAAACTTACGACCATCGAAACGTGAACGAGGACTTGCGATGAAGAACATCGTTATCCTGCTTCTGATCGCCGCTCTCGCTGGAGTAGGCTACTATGTCTACCAGCAGGAGCAGAGCGACAAAGTCACCATCGAAATCGGCGGCGGTGGCATCAGCATCAATACCGATTGATCCAGACCACCCTGACCACAGTGTTGACCGAGGAGACCAGCGATGACCGCCACCGGCTGGAGCGGAAAGCTCTTGAGCATCCACATCACCCCGGCAAAGTCACAACCGATGCAACGGCTTGAGAGCGCAAACCTGATCGCTGGGCAAGGCATCGAAGGCGACAGGTATCTGCTGGGAACCGGCACTTACTCGATCAAACCCGGCGAGGACCGTCAGATCACGCTGATCGAGCGGGAGATGCTGGATCGTGTTGCAGCCGATGATGGGCAAGAGATCTCTGTCGACGACCATCGACGAAATCTGACTGTGGAGGGGGTACCACTTCAGCATCTGGTCGGGCTTCGGTTCCGGGTCGGCAACGTCATCCTCGAGGGTGTGCGGATCAACCAGCCCTGCAAGTACCTCAATCTGATGCTGAAGCGAGATGTCTACATGGCGCTTTGGAATCGCTCCGGCCTCAACGCTAAGATCATAGAGGGCGGGACCATTCGATCAGGCGATGCGCTTGCGGCGCTCTGAGTGACCGCCCCGAACGTCCGGACAGGCCTGCTTGCAGCAATTGGTGTTCTCTTCGTCTGGTCCGGATTCATCGTGTTCTCTCGCGCAGGGATCGTGGCGGGACTGACGCCTTATGATCTTGTCGCGATGCGCTTCATGGTTGCCGGTACTTTGACGCTGCCATTCGCAATCGCTTGGTGGCCGCGACATCTGCCTGTCAAGGTCCAGGTACTTCTGGCGGCGGCCGGACCAGGTGCGATCTACTCGACGATGATGTTCACCGGTCTCGGACAATCCTCTGCCGCTTACGGCGGCGTGTTCTCCAATGGTGCGATGCCGATCTTCACGATGCTCCTTGTCTTGATCGTGACCCGAACGAAGCCCGGGCTCTACGATCTGCTGAGCGCTGCGGTCATTGTCGCCGGGGGCGTGATGGTTGCCTGGCGCGGGCTAAACGCCGGGGGCGACAACGTAGCTACCGGGATCACCCTATTCATCGCCGCCTCTGCGCTGATCTCCATCTACATTTATGCCATCCGCCACTGGCAAGTGACGCCCAAACAGGTGCTCGCAGTGGTGAACATTCCCAACGCGTTCGTTTTCTTGCCGATCTGGTGGACTGCACTGCCGTCCACGATGGCTGAAGCCGACTGGGAAATCGTCCTGGCACAGTTGGCGTTCCAGGGCCTCGGGCCCGGCTTTCTTGCGCTGATCATGTTTGCGATGGTCGCCTAC
Organism: Pseudomonadota bacterium; assembly: GCA_039033215.1. Taxonomy (GTDB): domain Bacteria; phylum Pseudomonadota; class Alphaproteobacteria; order Rhodobacterales; family Rhodobacteraceae; genus Thermohalobaculum. Next base: position 13,863 of record JBCCDA010000018.1, read on the forward strand.
CATCTGGGACCCACGCCAACAGCCGCGATCTCAGCCACCGTCCCGGCAACGGCAGCCCTCCTCGCCGTCCCGGTTCTTGGTGAAATCCCCACCGGATTTGAATGGGCTGGTATCGTGACAGTAAGCTTGGGCCTCGCACTGGCAATGCGAAAGCGATGAGAGCGCGACCGAACACTGTAATCACCAAAAAACTCGGCTAGCGTGTGTGAAACGACAATTGCGGGAGAGCAGCATGGCAGCAATCATCGACCCTGATCGCCTTTGGTCCCGACAGTTGGAAACCGACAAGATCGGTGCGACCGCCGCAGGTGGCGTACACCGCATGGCGCTGACACCAGAGGACATTGCCAGCCACCGTTTCATCGCCGAGATTGCCGTCGCTCGTGGTTGGTCGGTCAGTCTCGATGCCATCGGCAACATGTTCTGCACGCGCGGAGGAACTGAGGACGTGCCGCCGGTGGCCTCCGGATCACACACCGACAGCCAGCCCATGGCCGGCCGTTTCGACGGCATGCAGGGGGTGCTCGCCGCTTTAGAAGCAATGGAAGCAATTGACGACGCTGGAATCGCGACGCGGGCACCATTGCAACTCGCCGTCTGGAACAACGAGGAAGGGCCGCGGTTCAACCCGGCCTGCATGGGGTCTGCCGTCTATGCTGGGGTACGTGAACTACAAGAGTTGATCGACCAGGTATCCCCCGACGGCGTGCGCCTGGGCGACGCAATCGCCGACCTTAAGGCGGCGATCCCAGAGGCCAGCGAACAGCCTTTGGGTGCGCCCCTCACCGCCTTTCTGGAAAGCCACATCGAACAGGGCCCTGAGTTGGAGGAGACAGGCACAACACTCGGCATTGTCAGCGGCATGCAAGGTTACCGGCGCTGGCGGATCGATGTGCGCGGAGAGGAGGCACACTCCGGGACACAGCCGATCAGCCGCCGCAAAGACGCCTTCGTCGCCGCAACGGACATGGCAGTCGCGTTGCGCCAAGCCTTTGCTGACGACACCGACGAGATGCGCTTTACCATCGGTCGTTTCGAAGTCTTGCCAGGCGGCATCTCGGTCGTGCCGGGTCATGTCCACTTCACGATCGACATGCGGCACCCCTCGTCCGATGTGCTCACACAACTCGGCAACCGCGTCCCAGAGATCGTTCGTGACACCGCGGGACCCTGCGAGGTGGAGATCGACGAGTTCATCACCTCCGTCACCCTCGAGTTCCCCGAAGGTGTCCGTGCAAAGCTCAAGGCCGCAGCCGACCGGCGCGGTATCTCGAACCAGCCGATGTTCAGCCGAGCAAGCCACGATGCGCGTCACATCTCGACTCTGTGCCCGGCAGGCATGATTTTCGTGCCCTGCAAAGACGGGATCAGCCACAACGAGGCCGAGAGCGCAGAGAAGGAGCATTGCGCCGCCGCCGCGCAGGTGCTCGCCGATGTGATGCTGGAGCTTGCCGAATGACGTCCGCGCTGGGCTGGCTTGCGTACAGTCGGCCTGCATACTGCCCGGGTTTGCGGTGAGAGGCGGCTGTCGACGTCAGCTGATCGGTTTCAGACCTGCGATCGCGGCGACAACAGCCTCGGGGAAGCCTGCATGGCTGTCCGGATCGACCGCGTCGAGACAACTATCAAGGTCCTTCTTCAGAATACCCACCGTATTGTCCCGTTCGTATCCGTCGCGCGCGAACTCAATCTTCTCGAAATTGGTTCCAAACCAGGTCTGCCCGGAACTGTCGTTCATCAAAGCCAATAAGCGATCCCGGTCCAAGCCCAGATCATCCGCCCAATCGAGCGCTTGCCGGACACCTGCCATCGCTGATCCGGCCACGAAATTGTTCAACACCTTCGCGCGCATCCCGGCACCAGGCCCACCCATCCGGTGAATAGCTGGGCCCATGGTGCGTATGATCGGCTCCAACACATCCAGGGCGTCGTCCGGACCGCCGAGCATGAACGACAACCGCGCCTCATCGGCTGCAACCTGCGCGCCTGACATGGGCGCATCGATCAATGTCACGCGCGGCGGCATTCGAATAGCGAGTTCGGCAAGGTATCGCGGCGAGAGCGTCGAACAGACGACGAGATAGCGCAACCTTGGCGCCGTCGTCAGGATAGCCTGATCGTCGAACAATAGAGCCTCGGTCTGACATACGTCGCGCACCACTGTAAGGATGACGTCGCGGTCTGACGCAAACTCGGCCGGGCTTTGTACCATCCGGTTGGCGAAGCCGCCAAACTCCTCGGCCGGGCGGACATCGAACCCGGTGACATCAAGACCGGCCTGCGCCATCGCGCGTGCCATGCCAAAGCCCATTCGGCCACAACCTGCGACTCCGATCTTCACGTCTGTGTACCTGGCGCACCACAGAGCAGAGGCTCCTTGTCGCGCCGTGTGATCCGAAGTTCGAGGCCCTGGTTCTCACCATTCAGCAGACGCGCTATCAGACCATCCTCATCTCGGAGCATGCGCCAGCACAATACTTCGTCCTCCACCTGCGAGTCGTAGAGAAAACAGATCTGCGCCCCGCGCGAGCGCCAGTTGCCATCGACGCAGGACCCATCTCGATACCGCCAACGCGTCGCCCCGCCGGGCTCGAACGACTCCGACCCAAAGAACTGACCGTCCCTCTCGAAGTAGAGCGTCCAGCCCTCGGCAAACTCACGGAACTCACTGGGTCCGACCGGCACTTCTTCGGCCGCGGCTGGCAGAGCGAAGAGGCAAGCAATCAATGCAAAAACGAGTGTTCTCATGTGCGTATTCTGGTCGACACGTGCGCCTCAAGGCAACCGGAATGTGAGCGTCATCGGTTCCAGGCAGGTGGTATTGAAGCAGACCTGAGCTGAGAGGGCTGGCAGGCCTGCAGGCGTCAGCAGCGCGACCATCGTAGACCGTGACACCGCCATCCGCGAGGCCATGTTCGACCAACCTTCCAACAGCTCAGACAAGCTTCCGACCCTGCTAGTTCGGCCCTGGCAAGCTCGTCTTGCCCCGATCTGCGAGCGTTCAAACGCAATCCTCAAGATCAAGGCGTCCTGTTGAAGCTGAACATGATCGATCCGCCTGTAAATACAGGCCGCATCGCACTCTCGCCAGTGTCCAGGATGCGCCAGGCAGTGAGTGCATCCAGACGAAGCACGGGTTGATGCGCCTAACGTGCGAAAGGACATCACGCGTCGGAGTGACCGTTGCCAATACCCAGACGATCAGGGACGCCAATCGACCGGGTTGTGTGCCTGTTGGATCAGGTCGGGAAACGCCTCCTCGATCAACTGGTTGACGAAGTGCACACGCTCGCCATCCATCGAATGGGTTCGGGGACAATGATGAACACCCGTGTCGCGGTAAGAAGCCCACAGCCGCGCTGTGGTTAGCTGAGGGAGCATGTCAGCCGCCAAGGCAGCGTGCGGTCTTCGATAAACTCCGACCGTTGGATGGGTCCGTGGTCCCAAACGCCACACCTTCAGCCGTCGGCTCCAGCAGACGACGCAAACTCGCGCAAATCTGTCGTCCTTGCGTGGCGGCGGGCCTGAAACCCTGTAAATGATGCGAGCGCGATCGACACCTATGGGCAAAGGCCACGAAGGCCGCTAGCTTGGTCGAATGAGGCGATGGAGGCGATGGAGGCGTTCTACCCAGCGCCGCCCAAGGAGGACACTGGCATGAGCCCGCTTGATGAAACCGGCAAGGACAAAGGCGTCTGGAAGGACGGCTCCGGGCGTGGCAGACGAACCCCGAAAGGTCGCCAGTTGCACGACGTCGCGCTGGAAGAGGTTCGTGCCCTTTTGGGAGACAAACCTCGACGCGCGGACCTGCTCATCGAACATCTCCACCTGATTCAGGATCGTTACGGTCATCTCTCTGCAGCCCATCTCCGCGCGTTGGCCGAGGAGATGCGCATGGCACAAGCCGAGCTCTACGAGGTCGCCACGTTCTATGCTCATTTCGATGTAGTCAAAGAAGGGGAGACGCCCCCACCTGCCCTCACGATCCGAGTATGCGACTCACTTTCCTGCGAGTTGGCTGGGGCGCAGGCTTTGATGTCTGCGCTGAAGGACGGCATGAACCCAGAGAAGGTCCGCGTCGTGCGGGCGCCTTGCATGGGCCGTTGCGACACCGCCCCGACCCTGGAACTCGGCCACAACCACATCGACTTCGCGACAAAAGACAAGGTCGAAGCCGCTATTGCTGCTGGAGAGACCCATGCCCACCTGCCGCCGTATCAGGTATTCGATGCCTATAAGTCAGGTGGCGGCTACGAAACGCTAACACAGCTTCGCCTGTCCGGCGATCCCGACGCAGTGCAGGACCAGGTGCTGGCCTCCGGTCTGCGTGGTCTTGGGGGCGCTGGTTTCCCGTCGGGACGCAAGTGGTCTTTCGTCCGGGCAGAGGCTGGACCCCGCTATCTTGCGGTGAACGGCGATGAAGGCGAACCGGGCACCTTCAAGGATCGCCATTATCTGGAGCGCGAACCGCACCTTTTCCTAGAGGGCATGCTGATCGCTGCCTGGGCCGTCGACGCGGAGCGCTGCTATATCTACATGCGGGATGAGTATCCGGCAGTGCTTACGATTCTCGCTGACGAGATCGCCGCACTTGAGAAAGCCGAACTGGTTGAACCGGGCTACATTGAGGTTCGGCGCGGTGCCGGGGCGTACATTTGCGGCGAAGAATCGGCGATGATCGAGTCGATAGAAGGTAAGCGCGGCCTGCCCCGTCACCGCCCACCCTACGTCGCACAAGTCGGGCTCTTCGACCGCCCGACACTAGTCCACAACGTCGAGACGCTGCACTGGGTGGCGAGAATCTGTCGCGAGGGCCCGGAGATCCTCTCCTCGGTTGAGAAGAACGGGCGCAAGGGGCTGCGGTCGTTCTCGGTTTCAGGGCGGGTAAACAAGCCTGGCGTTCATGTGCTGCCCGCAGGGTCGACGATCACGGACATCATCGATGCCGCGGGGGGCATGCTCGAGGGACATACCTTCAAGGCCTATCAGCCCGGCGGCCCGTCATCGGGTCTGCTGCCCGCGTCGATGGACGACGTTCCGCTCGACTTCGATACGCTCCAGCCGCACGGCAGCTTCATCGGGTCCGCTGCTGTTGTAGTGCTTTCTGACCAGGACAAGGCTCGCGATGCGGCGTTGAACATGCTTCGCTTCTTCGAGGACGAAAGCTGTGGCCAATGCACACCTTGCCGCGTCGGCTGTGAGAAGGCCGTGAAGCTGATGCAGGCAGACACTTGGGACCAATCCCTGCTCGAAGAGTTGTGCGAAGCAATGACCGATGCGTCGATCTGTGGTCTTGGCCAGGCAGCTCCCAACCCTATCCGACTGACCATGAAGCACTTTACGGACGAGATTTGACTGACGTTGACGACCTAGACAGACTGCTCGTCCCACCTGGCCTTCGGGAGAACGCGCGCGCCGCGCTCTCACAACCGTCTCCCTTGCGGGCAGTCGCGCAGGTCCTAGTCGACGGTGTGAACGAAGCGACGCTTGCCGAGGCGGCAGCCTCGGCAATGATGCTTCGAGCAGAAGCGCCTATGGACCGCGTCCTCTGGGCCATCACGGATGTTCTGCTCTACAGCCAAGTCCCCAATTACCATTGGGGCATGGTGGCCGATGCCCCCCGCAATGCGGCATACGCCGCAGCAATCGCCGCGTGCATCGAGCCAGGAATGACGGTGTTGGAAATTGGCGCAGGAACCGGCCTGCTTGCCATGCTGGCCGCCCGAGCAGGGGCTGGACATGTCTTTACGGTCGAAGCCAATCCGCTCATGGCGCGGGTTGCCCGCGCGTGCATCGCAAGCAACGGCTTTGGCGACCAGATCACGGTGGTCGACGGCCATTCCACACGTATGAGCGCAGGCACGGAACTGCCCGAGCGGGCAGACGTGCTCATCCACGAGATTCTAAGCTCCGATCTGGTCGGAGAGGGCGTTGTGCCCTCGGTCGCTCATGCGAAGGCAGAACTCCTGGTGCCCAACGCAACCCTTCTGCCCGAGCGGCTTGCCGCGGTGGGCGTACTCGCAAACTCACCCAGCCGGCACTACCTCCAAGAGGCGCGCGTCGAGGGCTTCGATCTCTCACCGTTGGCAACGATCGATGCCGCATCCCTGAAGTCCGGCACCCGAGGCTGCTTACGACTCTCGGATCCGGCGCCCCTCGTCAGGTTCGACCTGCGCCGCGATCTGCCCCACAGGGGCGAAGGGACGATGCACATGACAGCGACCACCGCAGGGCAGGCGGGCGGAGTCGAACAGTGGATCGCGATGGCGTTCCCCGACGACACGTCGCTCACGAGTGACGACCCCACGTCTCATTGGAGCACCTGCTTCCATCCTTTTGGCACCTCGGTCGACGTCGTTGGAGGAACCGCACTGCCAATCGCGGTAGCGTATACACCCGAGTTCCTCTCGGTCGGCTTGGCGGATGTGCAGAACGCAATCACTTAGGCAGTCACACCCCGCCAGCGCTTGCAATTCCGCAGCTTTGCGACCATGTTCCGCGCCCAAACCGAAATCCCTAACCGGAGACAGCATGGCCAAGGAAGAAACTCTCGAGTTCCCCGGCACCGTTTCCGAGCTGCTGCCGAACGCGACTTTCCGGGTAGCACTCGAGAACGGCCATGAGATCATTGCGCATACGGCTGGCAAGATGCGCAAGAACCGCATCCGCGTCCTCGCAGGGGACAAAGTACAGGTCGAAATGACCCCTTACGATCTGACAAAGGGCCGGATCATCTACCGCTTCAAGTGAGGTTGATCCTTGGGAGCGCGTCACCGCGCCGGCGCCAACTCCTGGCACAAATCGGCATCGTCCCGGATGAGATCGTGCCCGCCAACATCGACGAGACGCCGGCACCGGACGAGTTACCGCGCCCCTATGTGGAACGCATGGCGCACCACAAGAACCTCGCGGTGTCCGGTGATGGCGTCATCCTAACCGCGGACACCACCGTCTCGGTGGGTCGGCGCATTCTCGGGAAGCCGGCGGATGCCGCTGAAGCCGCTGAGTTCCTGTTGCTCGTGTCGGGTCGGCGTCATCGGGTAACGACCTGCGTGGCCATGCGATTGGACGACGTCATCCGCCAGAAAACAGTAGAAACGCGCGTGAAAATGAAACGCCTCTCGGATGCAGAGATCTCCGCCTACCTCCGCTCTGGCGAGTGGCAAGGAAAGGCTGGGGGGTACGCGATCCAGGGCATGGCCGCAGCGTTCATCCCAGAGATCTACGGCAGCTACACCAACGTTGTGGGCCTCCCGCTCGCCGAAACTGCAGGTTTGTTGACGGGATTGGGGTTCCCGGTTCCCTACGAGGCACCATGAAAGGTCGTGTGATTGCCGTCACGCACGACCCCTGCCATGCCGCGCTGATCGTGGATGGCCGGGTCGAGGACTTGATGCTGACCGCCTCGGACAGCATGCCAATGGTCGGCGAGATCCGCCCGGCCGAGGTGACGCGAAAGCTCACCGGTGACAGCGCAGTGTTCGTGAGCCTGGGCGGCGGCATCCAGGGCTATCTCCGAGATGGAAAGGGCCTCCGCGCAGGCGAGCATCTACCCGTGATGGTCACGGGTCTGCCCGAGCCCGGGAAGGCCGTTCCCGTCAGTCGCCGCCTGTTGATCAAAGGTCGCGGCATCATCCTCACGCCGGGTGCACCTGGGGTGAACGTATCGCGCCAGATTCGCGACCCGGACGAGCGCGCACGCCTGGCCGATGTCGTCACCGCACCCGACCCAGAAGTGGGCGTGATCATACGCTCCGCCGCGCAAGGGCTGTCCGCTGAGACACTCTCTGCTGAGTGTCAGAACTTGGCAAAGCTTCTACCTGGCGCTCATGCCCAGGTGCAGTCGGCCCCATCCGAAGGGCTCGCCACATCCGCGGAGTACGCCTTTCGGGAGTGGACAACACCCCTTCCGGACATGATCGCCGCGCCAGAGTCGTTGGACACGAAGCTTGACTGGGACACGGATGCCAGCCCGTTTCATCATGACCCGGATCTTGCGGATACTGTTCGGCTGGGCGATGGCGATCCTTTCGACCATTTCGGCGTCTGGGACGAGATCGAGCGGCTCAAGTCCCCTCGTGCGGACCTTCCATCGGGTGGCTGGATTGCGGTGGAGACAACGCGCGCCATGGTTACGGTCGATGTCAACACCGGTGACGGATTCGGCGGCGGTGATATGATGACCGCCAATATCGAAGCTGCGCGAGAACTCCCGCGTCAGCTTCGTCTGCGTGGCCTTGGCGGACAGATCACAATCGATTTTGCGCCTCTCAAGAAGGCGCACCGCAAGAAGGTCGAGGAAGAGCTAAAGCGCGCTTTCCGCCGCTGCCCGGTGGAGACCAGCCTTGCAGGCTGGACGCCTCTGGGGAACCTTGAGCTTACACGCAAGCGGGAACGTCGCCCGCTGGCAGAATTGTTGCCCGACTAGCTGAGCGGTGAGACTCAGTCGTCGGAGTCCAGCGCCTCGATCTCGGCTTCCAAATCGGTCTTGGACACCGGCACCTCCGTCACGTTTGCCTTTGCAAGAATGGCATCGACGACCTTGTCCTCGAAGAGCGGGGCGCGGATCTGCTCCAACGCCTCGCGGTTGGACTTGACGAACTCGAAGAACTCGCGCTCCTGCCCCGGATACTGACGCGCCTGCGCCATGATCGCTTGTCCTAGGTCACCGTCGGAAATCTCCACGGTCTCGCGTTGGCCAACTTCAGCCAGCAAGAGACCAAGGCGCACCCGACGTTCCGCCAGCTTTGTGTGCTCGTCCGTCGGCTCGACCTCCGGGCGCTCCTGTCCCTGAACGTCAGGGTTCTCTTCGTGCCAGAGCTGCTGCGCGATCGAGTTCGCTTCGATGTCCACCAGGCTCTTGGGCAGATCGAAGCTCACCATCTCGTCCAGGCTGTCGAGGAGGCGGCGCTTGACCAGCGCACGCGAGGCCCCGTCGAACTCCTGCCCGATCTGCGTCGAGATCTGCTCGCGCAACTGCTCGAGGTTCTCTGCCCCGAACCGCTCGGCCAGCGCATCGTCTATCTCGGCAGGCTTTGGTTTGCGCACCTCTTTGATCGTACACTCAAAGACCGCGGCTTTGCCGGCCAGGTGCTCGGCATTGTAGTCTTCAGGGAAGCTGACGTTCACGGCCGGGGTATCACCGGCCTTTGTGCCGACCAGCTGCTCCTCGAACCCGGGGATGAAACTGTTCGAACCCAGCACCAGCGGGTAGTCCTCCGCTTCGCCGCCCTCGAACGCCTCGTCGTCGACTTTGCCCAAGAAGTCGATCACCACCTGATCGCCATCCTCGGCGGCCTCGCCCGGCTCTCTCGCCTCGAAGTCCGAAGCCGAGCTTGCCAGGCGGTTCAGCGCTTCGTCGACCGCCTCTTCATCGACAGCCACGGTTTTGCGCTCGAGAGCGATCGTCGAGTAGTCGAGCTCCGGCACATCAGGCAGGCATTCATAGGCTATCTCGACATTCAGATCGTCGCCGTCCTTAAAATCTTCATTCGTGATCTTGATGTCGGGTGTCCGCGCGGGCCGATGGCCGCTTTCCTCCAGATGGCTCGCGACCGAGCCTTCGACGGTTTCCTGAACGATCTCGCCCATGACCGATTTTCCGAACCGCTGTTTCAGCAGCGCCAGCGGGACCTTGCCCTTGCGAAAGCCGGGCATCTGCACGTCCTTGCGCAGCCCCTCCAGCTTCTCGGTGGTCTTTGCCTCGATCTCTGAGGCGGTGACGACCAGCGCATACTCTCGCTTCAAACCTTCGGACTTTGTCTCGGTAACCTGCATTGTCGTCCTCTGTCTCGGGTGCTCGTGCCCGATTTCACTGCCCGTGCGATCATGGTGCGGGCGGAGGGACTTGAACCCCCACGCCTTGCGGCACGAGAACCTAAATCTCGCGTGTCTACCAGTTTCACCACGCCCGCTGAACCGGACCGGAGCCCGGGAAATCGGCGTCTCTATAACAACGGTCTGCGCAGGGGGATAGGGGGAATCTCTGCGGACTCAGACCCTTCTGTCTAGAGGTCGAAGTTCCGGAAAACCGACGGTAGTTGCTCGGGCAGGTCTTCCGCGATCAGGCCTGGGCCGAACTTGCGCGCGCATTCCACGTGCAACCAGGCGGCGGTCTCAGCTGCTTGCATCGGGGATGATCCGCGCGCGAGCAACCCAGTGATGAAGCCCGCCAACACGTCGCCTGAACCCGCGGTCGCGAGCCAGGGGGCGGCCCGCTCGTAGTGGGCCGAGTTGATGACGCAGTCACCGTTTTGGTCTGCAATCACCGTATCTGGACCCTTGAAGACGATTGCGCACCCTGAACGCCTCGCCGCCGACCGGGTCGCGTCGACCTTTGAATAGGCTGGGCCGCGGGTTGCCGGCGCCTTCAACTTGGCGAGTATGTCGGGAAACAACCGCCCAAACTCACCTTCGTGGGGTGTGAGCACGCAGCCGGGGTGGAGCATCGCGAACAAGGACTCCGGGGCTTCACGGTACTCGGTGAGCGCATCGGCATCCAAGACCATCTTGGGACGGGAGACAGATCCATCCTGAAGCAACACCTCAGTAAATCCGCGCAGTCGCTTCCCCGAACCGAACCCCGGCCCGATGCACACTGCCTTGATCTTGCGGGCGTTCAGCTCCGTCGAAAGCGCCTCCGTGCTGTCGACTTCTGCCAGCATGATGGCATCCAGTCGGGCGGCATTCTCTGTCAGAGCGGCCGAGGGGCATCCAACGGTCACGAGCCCTGCACCGATCCGCAACGCACCCCGCGCCGCCAGCCGTGCCGCACCGCCCTTCCCGTGCCCACCCGATAGGATCAGGGCATGGCCGTGCAGGTATTTATGGCCAGATGAAGCACGAGATCGCCCCACAGGCATCACGGGTTCGGCGAGCCGGAGCGTCATAGCCCGATGTCCACCACTCTGACCGCGCCGCAGGCGGCTGGCCCCTGCGCGAGCACGTGACCCACTTTCAAGCTGTGAAACGTCACCGTCAGGTTTGCCATGATGCACTCGTCAAAGGGATTCTCTTTAGCGACATCGTATCCGAGGTAACGCCCGCTATCAGCACAGACACCGCTGGGGACGTCCACTGAGACGACATAGGGGGTCGTGCCGTTCTTTGACGCAGCTTGCCAGTAATTGAGTTCGTCGTGCACCCTGTTCAGCGTGAGGAAAGGTCTCGTCAGACCTGTTCCAAACAATGCATCGACTGCGAGTTTGTTATCGGGATGGCTTTCCATGTACCCATCTATCGCCTCATCAGTAAGGGTCGCGATTTCCCCCATTTCCTCCCATTTTTGGGCGTTTACTGCTGCATCAGGGGGCAGCTTGGCCTGATCGCCATAGAGAAACACATCGACTTCCCAGCCGCGCTGTTTCAGCAGCCGCGCGACAACGAAGCCATCGCCGCCGTTGTTGCCGGGACCACAGAGCACGACGGCCCGGTGCGGTGTCTCAGCCAGCTCTGGCCGCCACTCCATGACCGCTTCGACAACACCCCGCCCGGCCCGCTCCATCAACTCGAGACCCGTAACCTCGCCGCTATCGATCGCAGCCTGCTCGATCGCCCGCATCTGGGCGGCCGTCAGAACCTCGGTCATCGCGTCGTCCTCCGTGCTCATTCACCTGCCCCCACCTCCGACGACGGTCAGGGACCCAAGTCTGCTCAAACGAAAGGCACTTTGCTGAAACGGCAACCAACGCCCGCGTCGCAGAGCCCAGCAAGATCTTAACCAATCCCTACCCAGTCGCGGAATTCGCATCTCGTCGAAACTGGCACGCCCCATGCATAGCTTACGGTGCAACGCCGGGGCATAGCCATCGGCGGACCGCGCAGGACGCGCATTCGGAGGGAGAAAGATGAAGAAGGTCGAAGCGGTCATCAAGCCGTTCAAACTCGACGAAGTTAAAGAGGCGCTGCAGGAGATTGGAATCCAGGGATTGAGCGTGCTCGAAGCAAAGGGTTTCGGGCGGCAGAAGGGCCATACGGAGCTCTACCGCGGCGCCGAGTACGTGGTCGATTTTTTGCCTAAGGTTAAGATCGAGGTTGTCGTCGATGATGACATGCTGGATCAGGTTACCGACGCCATCGTCGCTGCTGCGAAGACCGGAAAGATCGGTGATGGCAAGATCTTTGTGACGCATATCGAGCAGGCGATCCGGATCCGCACCTCCGAGCACGGCCCTGACGCCCTGTAGCAGACCCAACGTGAACACAAAATACTGACTGAGAGAGAGGGACTTATGACCACACCAGCAGACCTGGTAAAGCAGATCAAGGATGAGGATATCGCCTACGTCGATATTCGCTTCACCGATCCGCGCGGCAAGATGCAGCACGTGACCGCGATCTCTGACATTGTGGACGAGGACTGGTTTTCGGAAGGCTGGATGTTCGACGGCTCGTCGATCGCTGGCTGGAAAGGTATCGATAAGTCGGACATGAAACTCATGGTCGACCTCGACAGCGCGATGATCGACCCGTTCTACGCCGAGAAGACCATGTCGGTGTTCTGCACGGTTCATGAACCAGACACGGGCGAGCTCTACGATCGCGATCCCCGCGGCACGGCCGTGAAGGCCGAACAGTATCTGAAGGATAGCGGCATCGGAGATGCATCGTTCTGGGGTCCTGAAGCCGAGTTCTTCCTGTTCGATGACGTCCGCTACAAAGTGGACATGAACAAAGTCTCCTATGAAGTCGACGCAGACGACGCCTCGTGGAACACGGACTCCGAGTTCGAGATGGGCAACATGGGTCACCGTCCGGGTGTCAAGGGCGGCTACTTCCCCGTGAACCCGACTGACGCCGGGCAGGACATCCGCTCGGAGATGCTCTCGACGATGCATCGCATGGGCATGAAGGTCGACAAGCACCACCACGAAGTCGCGTCGTGTCAGCACGAGCTGGGCCTGGTGTTCGGCACGCTGACCAAGCAGGCCGACATGCTGCAGATGTACAAGTACGTTATTCACAACGTCGCGCATGCCTATGGAAAGTCGGCCACTTTCATGCCCAAGCCCATCGCCGGCGACAACGGCACCGGGATGCACGTGAACCAGTCGATCTGGAAAGATGGCAAGCCACTCTTCGCCGGTGACCAGTATGCCGATCTCTCCGAGGACGCGCTCTACTACATCGGTGGCGTTCTGAAGCACGCCAAGGCGTTGAACGCGTTCACTAATCCGGCGACGAACTCGTACAAGCGCTTGATCCCGGGCTTCGAGGCGCCGGTGCTTCTGGCCTACTCGGCTGCTAACCGCTCGGCCTCGGTCCGTATTCCGTGGACGGACAGCCCGAAGGCAAAACGGGTGGAGACCCGCTTCCCGGATCCGGCGGCGAACCCCTACCTCTGCTTCTCGGCGTTGCTGATGGCGGGTCTGGACGGCATCGAGAACAAGATCCATCCGGGCGAGGCCTCCGACAAGGATCTCTACGATCTGCCGCCGGAAGAACTTGCTGGAATTCCAACGGTTTGCGGCTCGCTCCGCGAAGCGCTGGGCGCACTGGAAGCGGACCACGAGTTCCTGCTGAAGGGCAACGTCTTCACCAAGGACCAGATCGAGGGCTACATGGATCTCAAGTGGGAGGAGTGCTACACCTACGAGCACACCCCGCACCCCGTCGAGTTCCAGATGTACTACAGCTGCTAAGGCTGACTACCACATATTGGGTTCCTCCCTGCCCCCGCGAACGTGTTCGCGGGGGCTTTTTTGTCCGTTTCGGCGCTGGGATCAGATGTGTGTGACAAACGTATGCCAAACGTATGACTCGCGTATGCCAAACGCGCCCGCAGAAGTCGGGGCCCTTGGCGCTGCGCATCTCGATCTGGCCCCAAAATCCCTGACACAAGATGTTGAGGTGCGCAGCGTCAGCGCGTCCGAGCCTGGGAGGGCGTTCGCGATGACGGGATGTTGTCCATACGTTCAAACATCCACATCGGTCCAGCGAGCGTGCAGTGTCGCCAAGCGCCCTCCCGGGGGGAGGGTCGGGCGCGCCCGCTGCGCGGGCAGATGGATGGTTACTCCTTGCCCATCATTCCCTTGATCCGGTCCCAGAGTTTGGTTCCAGCGATGGCGCCTGACGCTATCACAACGGAAGCAATCGCAGGCGCACCGCAAAAGATGAGGAACGCCGTCAGCCCCCCGATAACTGCGACGTCCAGCACCCCAGGTGCGCGATCGCGGCCCACGAAGATACTGACATACTCTTCAGCCTTGGCGCTCAGATCCAGAACCTTGTCAACGATTGGTTCTACCTCAGTCGAAGTTGGCGACACCGGGAGCTGCGCTGCGCGGTCGGAGATCTGTTCAAGATCAGGGAGCATCGCTTCCAACTTCGCGATCTCTTCTTGCGCATCTTCCAACGCCTCGGGGTCGTTGGGAAGCCTGGTTCGTTTCTCCTCGATGATCTTGGCGATCAGATCGTGTTTCTCCGCAGCGGAGAATGCGATCTCAGAGGACCGCGCAGCAACAGCGTCAGCAACCTCTTTGACCTCGTTCGCCGCCGCCGCTGTCGGACGCTGGTCGACTTCTTCGTCGATTTCAGCCTCGTCGGCGAGCCGAGCGATTTCGGCGTTGAGGGCGGCGGGACCTTCGTTCCACTTGTCGTTTGTGATCAGCGCGATCTCGAGTTCTAGGTGCTCTTCGCCAGGATCGCCGCGCAAGATACCTTCATACCAATCGATCCAGTGACCCCAGCCCTCCTCAGGCGGGCGCTGCAAGAGATGTTTGCGGAACATGCCCCACTGATTGGAGATTTCTCGTGAGGCGCTATCGCCATGCCAGAGTCCTGTGTGGCCGAGCTCTGTGTGATCAGTACCCGCTTCGAGGAGTTTCGCATCCGCATCGACAGAACGCCAAATATCGGTAGTGCTGCTCACATCCGCGTCAGCGGCTTCAGTGATCGCATGCTGAGCAGAACCCGAATCTGTACCAGTCGCAGCGACCGCGCGCGCCGCGGCAGTCGCCGCGATGTCAGCGTAGCCGACCCAGTATCGAAACGAACTGAAGTCGGTCGCGCCTGCAATATCCCTCAACTCGTTCGCGTTATGCGGCCAAACGCTGCCAACGCAAGCAATCTGAAGCGCGCGGAAAATGGGTAACGAGAGGGTAGAGAAGGGTTGATCATCTCTGTCCCCATACTCCGTCCCAACCGCGAGCAGCGGCAGAACCCTGAGTGCCGCGCGGGCGGCGATGAGACGGGCGTCCTCGATCGGACGGCCCTCAAGCCAGTTCTCAAGGCTCTCGCGATCGGTGATTTCTGCCATGTTTGCTCCCGCGAAGGTGGGGTGAACCCCACCCTACCCCAGACCAACGTGCGGCGCGTGACGGAACGGGGTCAAGTCCGGGACAGGCCGGTGCGAGGTGGCTCGGGCAGCACATCAACCTGACAAAATGTGTCGGAAAAGCAAAGACGCCTCTTGGGCGGCCAAAACCCCTTCCTATCTCAGTATTGACGGCTGCCGCAGGTGCCGCCGCGCCACAGGAGGAGGACACGATGAACCAGATCCAATCCGGCCCCGGCGGGCTTGCGGCGGGCACGGCGGCGGCGCCGACCCATATCCTGGCGCCCACGGATCTCTCGGCACGATCGGACCGGGCGCTGGCGCGGGCGGCGGCGCTGGCCACGGAGCACGGCGCGAAGCTCACGGTTCTGCATGTCATCGATGCGGAATTGCCCGACAAGGCGCGGGCGGCGGCAGCGGAGGCGGCGCGCGACACGGTGACGGCGGCGCTGGGCGGCGGGGGCGCGGCTCTGGACATTCGCGAGGGCGAGGATTTCCGGGACATTCTGGCGGCGGCGGAGGCGCATGGCGCGGACCTGCTGGTGATGGGCCGGCACCGCAACGAGGATGGCTTGAAGCCGCTGGGTGGCACGACGCTGGACCGGGTGGTGCGCTATGGGCGGGTGCCGGTGTTGCTGGCGGCGGGGCCGGTGGGGGGCGCGTACCGCAAGGTGGTCGCGGGGCTAGATCTGTCGGAGGGGTCGGTGGCGGCGCTGGCGCTGGCCTCGAAGGTGGCGCCGGGGGCGGAGTTGCACGGGGTGCACGCCTACATGGTGCCGTTCGCGGGGTTCCAGTCGGGTGCGGCGGCGCAGGAGCAGGAGCGCGCGGCGCATGCCGAGCAGATCGACGCCCTGCTGGCGGCGATGCCTGGCGGTGTGGGCGTGACGCGGCATCTGGTTCATGGGGACGCGGCCAAGGTGCTGCGCGATGCGGTGGTGGACATGGCGCCCGATCTGGTGGCGATGGGCACCCATGCGCGGACGGGGATTGCGCGGGCAGTGATTGGCAGCCTGGCGGAGAACTTCCTGGCGCATCCGCCTTGTGATGTCCTGGTGGCGCGGGCGGGGCCGATCGCCTGACGGGGCATTCCGGGCTTTGCGATCGGGGGCATTTAGGTACGTTGGCGGGTAGCACAGAGGAGCCCGCCATGCCCGCCACCGATCCGTTGATGCAGCCCCTCACGATCCGCCATCTGACCCTGCGGAACCGCATCATGTCGACCAGCCACGCCTGCGGGCTGGAGGACGGCGGCATGCCGACGGATCGCTATCAGACCTACCACGAGGAGAAGGCGAAGGGCGGCATCGGGCTGACGATGTTCGGGGGGTCCTCGAACGTGTCGGTGGACTCGCCGTCCGTGTTCCAGCAGCTGAACGTGGGCGTGGACGCGGTGATCCCCCACCTCCAGCAGTTCTCGAGCCGGATCCATGCTGAAGGCGCCGCACTCATGTGCCAGATCACCCACCTGGGCCGCCGTGGCGAGTCCAACAAGGGCGCGCAACTGCCCACGATCGCGCCGACGGTGATCCGCGAGACGCTGCACCGATCCATTCCCAAGGAGGCCGACAGTTTCGATATCGCGCGCGTCATCGCCGACTATGCCCGCGCAGCAGAGCGGTGCAAGGAAGGCGGGCTCGACGGGATCGAATGCCTGAGCGGCGGGCACCTGATCGGCCAGTTCCTGTCGCCTGCCATGAACCGGCGGACCGACGGCTACGGCGGCTCGCTCGAGAACCGCTGCCGCTTCGGCTTGGAGGTCTTCGAGGCCATCCGCAAGGCGGTCGGCGAGGACTTTCTGGTCGGGTTCCGCTTCGTCGTCGACGAAGGTTGGCAGGAAGGGCTGGGCTTCGAGGAAAGCCTTGCCATCGCGAAGGTCTTCGAGGCCTCGGGCACGATCGACTTCTTCAACGCGATATATGGGCGGATGGATACGGCGATCGGCCTTGCCACCGACAACATGCCCGGCATGGCCTCCCCCATCGGGCCGTGGCTGGAGAAGGCCGGAGCCTTCCGGGCCGAAGTCACGCTGCCCGTCTTCCATGCCGCCCGGATCTCGGACGTGGCCACCGCGCGGCACGCGATCCGGGAAGGTCTGATCGACATGGCGGGCATGACGCGGGCGCACATCGCGGACCCGCATCTCGTCGCTAAGATCGAGGCGGGAGAGGAGGCGCGCATCCGCCCCTGCGTGGGTGCCACGCACTGCATGTCGGAGATGCGCCCCGCTTGCCTGCACAATCCGGCATCGGGCCATGACCGCATTCTCAAGCAGCAGATCGAAAAGGCCCCTGCCCCGCGCAAGGTCATCGTGGTCGGTGCTGGCCCCGCGGGGCTGGAGGCGGGCCGCGTCTCGGCCGAGCGCGGACATGACGTCACCGTGCTCGAGGCTGCCCCCCGTGCGGGCGGACAGGTGCTGCTCGCCGCCGAGGCGCATTGGCGAAAGGACATGCTGGGCATCGTGGACTGGCGCATCAGCGAGCTGGAGCGGTTGGGCGCAGAGCTGCGGCTGAACACCTATGCTGATGCCGACACGGTACGCGAGATGGCGCCAGATATGGTCATTGTTGCGACCGGCGGGGTGCCCAATCTCGACTGGTTGCCGGGACACGAGCACGTCACCAGTGCCTGGGACATCCTGAGCGGTGCTGCCACACCCGCCGAGGATGCCCTTGTCGTCGACGGCACCGGCCGCCACGTGGCATTGACGGCGGCCGACATGTGTCACCGCCACGGCGCAAAGGTTCAGTTCGTGACCATCGACGAGAGCCTGGCCGCCGAGCAGGCCTATGCCGAGCGTGTCATCTGGCGTCGTTGGGCGACCAAGAACAATCTGCCCGTCCGCTTCGAGGAGATGCTGATCGGCGTCGCAGCGGAAGGCAACGGCCTCGTCGCCACCTTCCGCAACGAACTGACGAACGCAGTGTCCGAGATCCGCGCCGGGCAGGTCATCTTCGACTATGGCACCATCCCGGCCTCAGAGATCTACGATGATCTGCGCACCGCTTCCGCGAACGCAGGGGTCACAGATCTTGGTGCCTGGACCAGAGCCGAGGCCCAACCGCACCACGGTGAGGGTTTCGAGCTCCACCGCATCGGCGATGCCGTCTCCAGCCGAAACGTGCATTCTGCGGTGCTCGACGCGCTCAGGCTCTGCCAGAACGCCTGATCAGCGACCCTTGCGGAAGGGAGCGCGCGGATAGACGCCCAACACCTTCAGGTACGAGGTGAAGAAGCCTAGCTCCTCCATCGCGTAGGCGACGCCCTCGTCTTCTGGGTGGCCCTCGATCTCGGCGTAGAACTGGGTCGCGGTGAAGCTGCCGTCGGTCATGTAGCTCTCGAGCTTGAGCATGTTCACCTTGTTCGTCGCAAAGCCGCCCATCGCCTTGTACAGCGCCGCGGGCACATTGCGGACCTGGAAGACGAAGCTGGTCATGGCGTTGCCGGAGCCCGGTTCTTCCTCGATGCGCTGCCGGCTCAGCACCAGAAAGCGCGTGGTGTTGTGGGCGTTGTCCTGGATCCCCTCGGCGAGCGTCACAAGGTCGTTGAGCTCGCCGGCGAGCGGCGAGGCGAGCGCCCCCCGGCTGGGATCGGCGGCGGCGGCAATCTCCTTGGCCGAGCCCGCGGTGTCTGCGCCCACGACCGCGTCGATCTCGTGCTGGGCGAGAAACTTGCGAACCTGGCCCAGCAGCACAGTATGAGACTGCGCGCTGCGGACATCCTCCAGCTTCGCACCAGGCACCCCGTAGAGGTTGATGCGCACGGGCACGAAGTGCTCGCCAATGATGTAGAGCCCCGCTTCCGGCAACAGATGATGCAGGTCGGCGACACGCCCGTAGGTCGAGTTCTCGATCGGCATCATCGCCAGATCGGCCTCGCGCGTGCGGACCGCATCCAGGGCTGCCTCGAAGGTCTTGCAGGGAAGCGGTGTGAGCTCGGGATAGACTTCGCGGCATGCCTGGTGGGAGTAGGCTCCCTCCTCGCCCTGGAAGGCAATCTGCCCCGTCGATCCGTTCAAGATGAGAACCCCATGGCTGGCCCCTCCCCCGGCCAAATTGATCTACGCCCACGGCGATAGGTCGCGCCTTCTACATCTTGCAGCGACAGAGGGGAAGGCGCTATATGCCCCGCCAAGAATGCCCGATTGGGCACCCGATGTATGAGGCGGTATTCATGGACTCGACCGATATCAACAAGATCGCCGGCGGCGTCATCGGCGCCCTGCTGGTGTTTCTGTTGCTGGGTTTCTTCTCCGGCAAGATCTACGGCACGCGCGACACCGGCCATCATGGCGAGGAGCCGCTGGCCTATGCGCTTGAGATCGAAGAGCCGTCGGCCGGGGACTCAGACGAGCCCGAATTGACGATCGAGGCCGCAATCGCGATGGCCGACCCTGCAGAGGGCAAGAAGGAATTCCGTGCCTGCGCCGCCTGCCACCAGCTGGTCGAAGGCAAGAACGGCGTCGGCCCCTATCTCTGGGGTGTGGTCGGACGTGACAAAGCGGCCGCTGCCGGCTTCAGCTACTCGGGCGCTCTGTCCGGGATGGACGGAAGCTGGGGCCTGACAGAGTTGAGCGGGTTCCTTGAGAATCCGGGCGCCTATGCACCCGGGACGTCCATGAGCTACCGCGGCCTGAAGGATGTGCAGGATCGGGCCAACCTGATCGCCTATCTCAACGAGGCCGACGGTACGCCGATCGAATTCGCGGCAGCCCCCGTCGAGACACCGGCTGAAGCGCCAGCGGAAGCACCCGCAGAGCAACCTGCGGAAGCGCCGGCAGAGACCGAAACACAGACTGCAGCAGCACCCACGGAGACCGAGGCACCGGCAGAACAGCCTGCCGCCGAGCAGCCCGCTGCCGAAGCACCGGCAGAGACCGAAACTGAGACTGCAGCGGCACCCACCGAAACCGAGGCACCGGCAGAACAGCCAGCCGCTGAGCAACCCGCTGCCGAAGCCCCCACCGAGGAGACCGTGGTTGCCGCAGCCTCGGGTATCGACTTCTCGACAGGTGATGCCGCCGCCGGTGAGAAACTCTTCCGGGGTTGCGCTGCATGCCACAAGGTCGAGGAAGGCAAGAACGGCGTTGGTCCCAGCCTCTACGGCGTGGTCGGGCGCGACATCGGATCGCTCGATGGCTTCCGATACTCCAAGGCGCTTCAGGAGAAGGAAGGCGCGTGGACGCCTGCGAACCTCTCGGCGTTCCTGGAAAGCCCGAAAGGCTGGGCCAAGGGTACCAAAATGGCGTATCGGGGTCTCTCCGACGAGCAGGACCGCATCGACATCATCACCTATCTGAATGAAGCAGACGGCTCGCCAGAGCCGCTGAACTGATCCGGTTCACGATTTCGACATCAGGGCCGCGTTCCTCCGGGGGCGCGGCTCTTTCTGTGCGAGCAGTTACCCGCGCGTTTTGCGCCTGAGCGCACACGAAGGCCGACCGCGCGCCCTTGGGCGGGCGGGTGGGCACTGAAAACCACGCGGACCATCCGCAGGATGGGCCGCACCGCTTGAAAGCAGCACCACCGAGCCCTACCCATCATAGGGACCCAGAAGGAGCTCCGCGATGTCCAAGACCCGCCTGACCCGACGCGCCTTCGGTGCCCTGACGGGCGCCGCCGCTGGCACCGCCCTCCTCCCCGCGAATGCAAGCCCCTCTCGCACAGTCCACGGCATCTCCGCCTTTGGCGATCTCAAGTACCCAACCGGTTTCGCCCACTTCGACTATGTCGATCCCGCGGCGCCAAAGGGGGGCACCTGGTCCACGGGGTATGAGGCCACCTTCGACAGCTTCAACGTCTTCGCCCTGAAGGGAAACCCGGCGCTTGGCATCGCCGATACGATCCATGGGCGGATGGTCTTCGACAGTCTGATGGCCCAGGCGCTCGACGAGGCTGACAGCTACTACGGCCTAATCGCGGAGAACGCCGAGATTGCCGAGGACCGGTCCTGGATCGCGTTCAACATGCGCCCGGAGGCGCGTTTCCACGACGGCTCGCCCCTCACGTCGGAGGACGTCCTTTTCACGATCGAGACCTTGCGGACAAAGGCCAAACCTTTCTACCGCATCCTGCTCAGTCCGATCACCGACGTTCGCGCTGAAGGTCCGCATCGTGTGGTCTTCGAGTTCGCCCCCGACGAACCCAAACGCGATCTGCCGATGCTCGCCGCCGGACTCTCGATCTTCTCCAAGGCCCATTACTCCGAGGTCGACTTCGAACGCTCGGGACTGACGCCACCGCTCGGCTGCGGTCCCTACAAGATCGGCCGGTTCGAACAGGGTCAGTATGTCGAGTTCGACCGGGTACAGGACTACTGGGCCAAGGATCTGCCGGTGAACGTCGGGCGGGACAACTTCGACACGGTACGCATCGATTTCTTCCGCGACCGGATTGCGGCCTTCGAAGGCTTCAAGGCCGGCGTCTACCGCTTCCAGGAAGAGTTCTGGTCCAAGGTCTGGGCAACCGCCTACGAGCCCGATGTCTTCCCCGAGGTAGGCTCGGGCGAGGTGGTCCGCGAAGTGATCCCGGACGACACGCCCTCCGGCGGTCAGGGGTTTTGGTTCAACCACCGCCGACCGGTGTTCCAGGACGCCCGTGTGCGCGAGGCGATCGGGATCGTCTTCGACTTCGAGTGGTCGAACCGCACGCTGTTCTACGACCTCTACGAACGGACCTCGAGCTTCTTCCAGGGCTCACCCATGGCCGCGGACGGCAAGCCGACACCAGGAGAGATGGCGATCCTCGAACGCTTTGCTGCCGATCTGCCGGAAGGACTTCTGGAAGACGACGCCTATGTGCCGCCAACCACGGACGGGTCGGGTCGTGCACGCCAGGCGTTGCGCCGGGCGGGAGAGCTGCTCGATGCGGCGGGATGGGAGCTGGTCGGGCGGGTCCGCCAGAAGGATGGCCAGCCGCTCACGTTCGAGTTCCTGAATTCCAGCCAGGGCTTCGACCGTATCATTCAGCCCTACATCAAGAACCTCGAGCGGATCGGAATCCAGGCGACGCTGCGCAAGGTGGACAAGAGCCAGTACGAAGAGCGCATGGACCGCTTCGATTTCGACATGACCACGACCCGGGTGTCCATGCAGATGACGCCCGGGGTCGAGCTGCGCGGCTATTTCCATTCGTCGTCAGCAAAGGACCCCGGCTCGCGCAACTACGGGGGCGTCTCCAACCCCGTGATCGACGCCCTGATCGAGAAGATCGAACGCGCCCAATCTCGGGACGAGCTCACCGACACCGTGCGCGCGCTCGACCGAGTGATGCGCTCGATGCACCTTTGGGTGCCGCAGTGGAGCAAGGCGTCCCATCACGTCGCCTATTGGGACGCCTTCGGGCGACCCGACATCAAACCCGCCTTTGACCGCGGCGTTCTGCACTACTGGTGGGAGGACCCCACCAAGCTCGCCGCACTACAGGCCAAGGGAAAGCTGTAGGGCGCGGTACGAACGTGGCCGCCTACATCCTACGCCGGATCCTGCTGATCGTGCCGACGTTGCTCGGCATCATGCTGCTGAACTTTGGGATCATCCAGTTCGCACCGGGCGGACCGGTCGAGCAGATCTTATCGGAACTCGAAGCGGAGGCCGGAGAAAGCGGTCAGGCGGCAAACGCGTCGGGCAGTTACCGGGGCCGGCAGGGGATCGACCCGGAACTGATCGCGGATCTCGAGCGTCAGTTCGGTCTCGACAAGCCCGTGCACGAGCGCTTTGCACTGATGATCTGGAACTACGCGCGGTTCGACTTCGGGGACAGCTATCAGCGCGCCGAGCCGGTGATCGACATCATCCTCGAGAAGATGCCGGTCTCGATCTCACTGGGGCTTTGGGCAACGCTGATTGCCTATGCGGTCTCGATCCCGCTGGGCATCCGCAAGGCCGTGCTAGACGGCACGCCGTTCGACACCGCGACCTCGGGTCTGATCATCGTGGCCTATGCGCTCCCGGGCTTTCTTGTGCCCGTCGTGTTGCTGGTGCTCTTTGCAGGCGGATCGTACATGCAATGGTTTCCGCTGCGCGGTCTCACGTCTGACGGGTTCGAGGACATGTCCCTTCCCGCCCAGATCGTCGACTACTTCTGGCATATCGCGCTGCCGGTCTTCGCCATGACGATCGCGGGCTTCGCGACGATCACGCTACTGACCAAGAACTCGTTCCTCGACGAGATCGGCAAGCAGTACGTGATGACCGCGCGTGCCAAGGGGTTGGGCGAGCGCCGCGTGCTCTACGGTCATGTCTTCCGCAATGCCATGCTGATCGTCGTCTCCACGCTGCCGGCCGCCTTTGTCGGGATCTTCATGACCGGCTCCATCTTCGTCGAGAGCGTCTTCTCGCTGGATGGCATCGGTCTTCTCGGCCTCGAGAGCGTGACAAACCGCGACTACCCTGTCGTTCTTGGCACGCTCTACATCTTCGGGCTCATCGGGTTGGTGGTGAAGCTCATCTCGGATCTCGTCTACGTCTGGATAGACCCGCGCATAGACTTCGAAGCGCGCGAAGGGTGATGGTCCGATGATGACGTTGACGGAACTTGACCGACGCCGCCTGAGGAACTTCCGGGCGAACCGCCGCGCCGTCTGGTCGTTGAGGATCTTCCTGGTCCTGTTTCTGGTTTCGCTCGTCGCCGAGGTGGTCGCAAACGACAAGCCGCTTCTGCTCAGCTATCAGGGAACATGGAAATCACCCCTGCTGACGGATTATGCAGAAGCGGACTTCGGAGGAGATCCCGGCTTCACACCGGACTACACCGACCCCGTGCTGCAATGCCTGATAAGGACGGGCGGGTTGGAGATCTGCTTCGATACTGCGCCGGAAATCATCGAAGGGATCGAAGCCGGCATACCACCGGACGACGCCAGCTATCAGGCCGGCTGGATCATATGGGCGCCAATCCCCTACAGCTACGATACCGTCAACTATGACGTCGCGCGCGCCCCCTCCCCGCCCGATGCGAACCATTGGCTGGGTACGGATGACCGGGCCCGCGACGTGGTGGCGCGCATCATCTACGGCTTTCGGCTGTCCGTCCTCTTCGGCTTCACGGTGACCTTCGTCTCGGCTGTAATCGGTATTGTGGCCGGGGCTGCTCAAGGGTTCTTTGGCGGCTGGGTCGACCTGACGTTCCAGCGGGTCGAGGAGGTCTGGTCCTCGATGAACCTGCTCTATGTGGTTCTGATCGTCGCCTCGGTCCTGGCACCAAGCCTTGGGGTGATGTTCTTTATTTTCGTCGCGTTCTCTTGGGTGTCGCTGATCGGTGTCGTGCGCGCCGAGTTCCTGCGCGCACGGAACTTCGAGTATGTGCAAGCCGCCCGGGCCCTGGGCGTCGGCGACTGGACCATCATGTTCCGCCACCTGCTGCCCAACGCCATGGTAGCAACCGTGACGATGCTGCCCTTCATGATGACTGCCTCGATCGGGCTCCTGGCCGGGCTCGACTTTCTGGGCTTCGGACTGGGGCCCGCCTATCCCTCGCTCGGGGAACTGGCATCGCAGGGCAAGAAGCACATCCAGGACCCATGGCTTGCGCTCAGCGCGTTCTTCTCGTTCGCGATCATGCTGAGCCTCATGGTCTTCATCTTCGAAGGCGTGCGAGATGCCTTCGATCCGCGGAAGACGTTCTCTTGACGCCACTCCTCTCGATCAGCGACCTGTCGATCTCGTTCACGCAGGACGGCCAGTCGGTCGAGGCGGTGCGCGGCGTCTCGCTCGATGTTGCATCAGGCGAGACGCTGGCGCTGGTGGGAGAGTCGGGATCGGGCAAGTCGCTTACCGCGCTCTCCTCGGTCCAGTTGCTACCCAAGGCCGCCCAAGTGACCGGCTCCATCCGGTGGAAGGGTGAGGAGATGCTGGACGCGACGGGCCCGCGCCTGCGGGCTGTACGCGGCAATGACATCAGCTTCATCTTCCAGGAGCCAATGACGTCGCTGAACCCGCTGCACACGATCGAGAAACAGATCGGCGAGAGTTTGGCGCTACACCAGGGCCTGAAGGGCAAGCCTGCTCGCGACCGGACGCTGGAGTTGATGACCCAGGTTGGCATTCGCGACCCGCAGGAACGGCTCGGCGCCTGGCCACACCAATTGTCCGGAGGGCAGCGCCAGCGCGTGATGATCGCCATGGCGCTGGCAAATGGGCCAGAACTCCTGGTGGCCGACGAACCGACGACCGCGTTGGACGTGACGATCCAGGCACAGATCCTGGACCTTCTCGCGCGGCTCCAGGCCGAACAGGGCCTGGCCATGCTGTTCATCACCCATGACCTCGGAATCGTGCGAAAAGTGGCGCAACGCGTGGCCGTGATGCAGCGTGGCGAGATCGTCGAGACAGGCACGACCGCCGACGTCTTCGACCACCCTTCGCATCCCTACACACAAAAACTGCTCGCAGCCGAACCGACCGGCCGTCCGGATCCCCTGTCCGGCGAGCATGAGCCGCTGATCGAAGGAGAGAACGTCCGGGTCTGGTTCCCGATCAAACGTGGCCTGCTGCGCCGAACCACCGGTCACATCAAGGCCGTGACGGATATCGACGTGTCCCTGAAACGGGGGGAGACCTTGGGGGTGGTCGGCGAATCCGGCTCGGGCAAGACGACGCTCGCCCTTGCGCTCATGCGGTTGATTGGATCCGAGGGGAAGATCGTCTTCGACGGCCGTGATCTGCACAGGGCGTCCAAGCGCGAACTGCGGGCGATGCGACGGGACATGCAAGTTGTCTTTCAGGACCCTTACGGCTCGCTATCGCCAAGAATGTCCGTGGCGGAAATCGTGGCGGAGGGATTGGGCGTCCATGGCCTCCGCGATCCGGGCGTCTCGAAACGCGATGCCGTGGCGGCGGCGTTGACCGAAGTCGGGCTCGATCCGTCAATGATGGACCGCTATCCGCATGAGTTCTCGGGCGGACAGCGCCAGCGCATCGCGATTGCGCGTGCCATGATCCTCAAGCCCGAGTTCGTGGTCCTGGACGAGCCGACATCGGCGTTGGACATGACCGTTCAGACACAGATTGTGGATCTTCTGCGGGATCTGCAAAATAAGTACCGGCTGGGGTATCTGTTCATCAGCCACGACCTCAAGGTCGTTCGCGCCATGGCCCACAACCTGATCGTCATGCGTGAGGGCGAGGTTGTCGAAGCAGGCCCTGCGGACGACGTGATGGAGCGTCCCAGGACCGAGTACGCCCGGTCGCTGATGGCAGCTGCCTTTGCGATGGAAGCCCGAGCAGACTTGGCCGAATAGCCCAGCAGTTTCCGTAGGGTGGAAATCAACTGAGATGATCCCCACGTATTGAGGGCGGCGCCGCCCGCGCCGCTCAAAAAAGCGGAGGAAACCATGTCACGTCATCCCCTGGACCACAGCAATCCCGAACAAGGCGCCCGGGCCGAGGAGTTTGCCCGGATCGAACGTGAACACGGCGCGGAAGGTCCCCACCCGTCCACAGTCGCGCTGCAGCGCCGGACCAACGACAGCGCTGACGACGGCGCTCGTGTGAAGGCCTACACTCGAATCGAGCGCGGTGAGCAGAGCTGACCTCACCGAGTCGCTGGTGCATGTTCTGACTTTGTTCTAGCATCGCCAGATGCAGGATCAGGCAGAGAAACCGGGGATCATCCTCGCCCGTGGCGTTGGTCGAATGCTCGGCGATCTGGGCTTCGCCGCGCTCACCGAGTTTCCGGTCAAGACCGGAAGGCGCATGGACCTGTGTGCGATTGGTCCCCGCGGCGAGATCTGGTGCATCGAGGTGAAGTCCAGCCGTGCCGACTTCCAGGCCGACACGAAGTGGCATGACTACCTGGAGTGGTGCGACCGGCTGTTCTTTGCGGTACCTCTCAGCTTTCCGGATGAGATCCTACCGTTGGACCATGGATTGATCCGCGCAGACGCGTGGGGAGGCGAGATCCTTCGGGAAGCGAATGAGGAAGGTCTGGCACCGGCCAGACGAAAGGCGCTGACACTGCGTTTTGCCCGATTGGCCGCGGACCGCCTGGCTCGTACTGCTCAACCCGCGCTGGCGCTGCAGCCCTGAATGTCGGCAGCGTAGTCGGCGCCAAGGACCGTGAACCGCAGCACTGAACGATCGATCCAGCTTGTCCCGGCGGGAACCTGAAGCTCGGCGGTAACGAGTACTGTGTTCCCGGACGCCTGGGTCGAGCTCTCGAACACCCAGAGACGTTCGGACCCTTCCACCAGAATCTCGGGCGTCTCGGCGAAGCGGTCGGACGCGATCTCCGCCTCAAGGGTCCAAGAACCCTGCGAGCCCGTAATCCGGCAGCCTTCCATCGCGACACCAACTTCGGCGGCTTGCACGGGGATCCGGCGCATCGCGCGCGAAATCTCGCGGTATCCGATAGACCGCAGATCAGCCGGGATCGCCTCTTCGACTGCAACTTCTTCCAGCACGCAGATGTCTCGGCAGACCCCAAGCTCGGCGCTCAACGTCAACCGCATGTCTTCACCGAGCCGTTCCGGAGTGACACGCAAAGGAAGCAAAACCTCCTCTTCGTAGCCGACCGTCCGCATTCCAAAGCTCTCAAACACGAGCGGTCGTGGCCAAAGAACCTCGACCGACGCAACATTGTCAGACCCGCTCCAGTCAAATCTGGGCGGGATGCCGGCTCGACCGGGCGCGCGCCAGTAGGTCTTCCAACCTGGAGTCATTGTCAGACGAAGGCCCGCAAGACGGCTGCCATCTTCACCCGTCTGGCCTGGCAACAAGCGTGCCGAGATGAACGATTGGCCGGTCGACACAATGGACTGCGCGGACACATCCATCGTAGCCATTCCCAAAACCAGGGATGACGCCATTACCGCGACGCGTGACAGTCTCTGAGACCATGCATTCATCCTACCGATATCATACGCTCGACTGCGGCATGCAAGTCCACTCGCGACTTCTTGATTGGTGGTCGCAGGACGGGCAGAGTCGGCCGCGATGGAAGATACGATCAAAGACCCAAGCTACCTGAGTGGCCGGATCCTGATTGCGATGCCAAGCATGCAGGATCCGAGGTTCATGCGCACGCTTGTCTACATCTGCGCACACTCCGCGGACGGGGCTATGGGCCTGATCGTCAACCGAACGGCCGAAGATCTGGTCTGGGATGACCTCTTCCAGAAGCTCGAAATCCCACTTGGGGCAACCAATGCGCCGCGGCCCGTGCACATCGGCGGGCCGGTCGAGACGGGGCGCGGGTTCGTGCTGCACACGGCCGACTACCACGCCCACGAAGCGACCCTCCAGGTGGATAGCGGCACATCGATGACGGCCACGCTCGACATCCTTCAGGCCATCGCCGCAGGTGAGGGGCCGTATCGGGCAATCGTTGCACTGGGTTATGCCGGCTGGGCGGCGGGCCAGCTGGAGACGGAGATCCAGATGAACGGGTGGTTGATCTGTGATCCGGACGACGACCTGCTCTACGGCAGCGACCATGCAAGCAAATGGGACAAGGCGCTGGCAAAGATCGGTGTCGATCCCACCCTTCTGGGATCCGGTGGGCACGCCTGAGTTGATCTGGCCGCCTGTTTCGCTCAGATTGCGACTGGCTCTTCGTTGACCCGGCCACGCCGGTCCGTTCGCAGCGCCGCATAGAGAACGTGATTGCGCCAGCGCCCGTTGATCTGCAGATAGGCCTGCGCGACACCTTCGTATTTGAACTGGCACCGCTCGAGCAGTTGGCGCGACGCCGTGTTCTCCGGCAGACACGCAGCCTCCAGCCGCGACAGGCCAAGCTCGCCGAACGCGTGGTCACGAAGTGCCGCGAGGGCCTCGCTCATGAAACCGTTCCGGGCATAGCTCTCCCCGACCCAGTAGCCGAGCGTCCCCGCCTGCGCGGGCTGACGACGGATGTTCGAGAGCGTCAGCCCACCGACGATCGCCCCCGTGTCGCGCTGCGCCAGCAACAGCGGCAGCGCATCCCCCTGCCGGATCGCCCGATCCGCCCACACCACACGGTTCCGGAAGGCCCGCAGGCTCAGGTGATCACGCGACCAGCTTGGCTCCCACGGTATGAGGAACCCACGACTGTCACGACGCAACGTGGACCAATTGTCATAGTCCTTCAGATGCGGCGGTCGCAGGACAAGCCTGTCTGTCAGGATCTCAATTCGAGAACGGTTTCGGCGGGCGAACATGGCCCTCAGGCGGCGAGACGTGCGGCCAGCTCATCCGCCGTCGCCGCATCTTCAACGGGCCCGTAGAGCGCCAGGGTTGGGGCGCTCTCAAGCATTCGGCCAAGAGCGGCGCGCGCCAGCTCGGTGTCCACGGCATCGATGCGCGCCACCGTCTCTTCCAGCGGGATCACACGGTCCCAGATCGAGACCAGACTCGCCAGACGCTCGGCCCGTGCCGCAGCACTTTCCAATCCCATCACCAGCCCGGCCTTGGTCTGCGCCCTTGCCCGTGCGATTTCCGCATCCCCCAGGTCTTTCGCCGCACGGACAATCTCGTCAGCCGTAAGCGTGATCAGCCCCCCGATCTCGGAGGCTCCGGTACCGGCGTAGATCGTGAGCATGCCCGTCTCGGCCCACGCGGCGCCCTGTGCGAAGATCGTATAGCAAAGACCCCGCTTCTCTCGCGCCTCCTGGAACAAGCGAGATGACATACCGCCTCCCAAGGCGGACGCTGCGATCTGCGCGGCGAAGAAGTGCGGATCACGATAGCCCGGCGCCTCGAAGGCAAGCGCCATGTGGGCCTGTTCTAATCCCTTGACCTCGCGCCGCTCACCGCCTCGGTACGCGCCCGGCTGCTTGTAGGGTTCCGAGCCCGCAACCATGTCGCCGAACAAGGCTTCGGCCATCCTGCAGATACGGTCGTGATCGACGTCACCGGCCGCCGCCAGGATCATGCGCTCCGGCGTATAGTGCTGCCCGATGAAGCGGCGCAGGTCTTCTTGCGCAAAACCGCGCACACGCTCGGGCGGGCCCAGAATCGCGCGCCCCATGGGCTGGTCGGGAAACGCGGTCTCCTGCAACCAGTCGAAGATCACGTCATCTGGCGTGTCGAGCACCTGCCCGATCTCTTGCAGAATGACGCCCCGTTCGGTCTCGATCTCCGCCTCGTCCATGCTTGGGTTGCGGAGAATGTCGGCGATGATATCGAGCGCCAGCGGCACGTCCTCGCTCAGCACACGCGCAAAGTAGGCCGTACGCTCGCGGGAGGTATAGGCGTTGAGATACCCGCCCACGTCCTCGATCTCCTCGGCGATCTGCAACGACGTACGCCGAGCGGTACCCTTGAAGGCCATGTGTTCGAGGAAGTGGGCAATGCCGTTTTCCGGCTCTGCCTCATCGCGGGTCCCGGCATCCACCCAGACACCGATTGAAGCCGATGCCAGGCCCGGCATCTTCTCGGTGACGACCCGGAGCCCGTTTGGAAGGCGATGCGTCTGAACGCTCATGTGCGGCGGGTCCTTCGTATATGGTCTTCGAGAGTAGCAAGATCGTTGGGCAACTTCGTCATCCTCTCTGTTCGACTGTAGAGGTCACCCATGCGCGCGGGCAAGGCCGGGTGGAGCCCGGATGCCTCTTCGACCGCGTCCGGGAACTTGGCAGCGTGGGCCGTTCCCAGCACAACCATGGGCGTCGCAGAATCAGGGTTGGTCGACCTGGCGACATGGACGCCAATTGCCGTGTGCGGATCGAGCAAAGGGCCACCATCCATGTGAACACGCCTGATCGTCGCCATTGTTTCGTCGCGGTCTGCGCGGCCAGATCCGAAACCCTCGCTCAGGCGCTGCCATGCCCCTTGGGAGAGCTGGAACGCGCCTTTCGTTTTCTGATCGTCCATGAGTTGGGCAACCGCACGCCCATCCTGGTCGTAGAGCTCGAAGATCAGGCGCTCAAAGTTTGAACTGACCTGAATGTCCATCGAAGGCGCGATGGTCGCGTGCACGCCCCTGCTCTCTGACCGTCCCGATTGGAGGGTGCGGTGCAGGATGTCGTTCTCGTTGGTCGCTATGACCAGCGTCGAGATGGGAAGGCCCATGCGCCGTGCGATGTGCCCAGCATAGATGTCCCCAAAGTTCCCGGTCGGAACAGTGAAGCTCACGGGACGGTAGGGTGCACCAAGTGCGACTGCGGCGGTGAAATAGTAGACGACTTGCGCCAGCACACGCGCCCAGTTGATCGAGTTCGCGGCAGCCAAACCGATCTCGTCACGGAACTCAAAATCGTTGAACATGTCCTTCACGCGCGCCTGACAATCGTCGAACGTGCCTTCCAGAGCTATGGCGTGGACGTTCGACTCGGCCGGTGTCGTCATCTGGCGTCGCTGGACCTCCGATATCCGGCCCGCCGGGTGTAGGAAGAAAACATCGACGTTCGCGGATCCCCGGAAGGCCTCCATCGCGGCGGACCCGGTATCGCCGGACGTCGCGCCAACGATGCAGATCCGCTGACCGCGCCGATTGAGGACCCTGTCGAACATCTGACCGATCAGCTGAAGTGCGAAATCCTTGAACGCCAGCGTGGGCCCATGGTGCAACTCCAGTATCCACTCGTTCGAACCCGTCTGGACGAGCGGCGCCCGGGCGGGATGCTCGAAACTGCCGTAAGCTTTGTTGATAAGCTCGCGTAGTTCGAAATCCGTGAAGATATCTCCGATGAAAGGTTGGATGACGGTATGCGCCACGTCTTCATAGGAGCTTCCCGCCATCGCCCCTATCTGCTCCGCCGACAGGCTTGGTACGGTTTCGGGCACGTAGAGGCCGCCGTCACGGGCCAGCCCGGTCAGCATCGTCGCCTCGAAACCAAGCACGGGGGCTTCGCCGCGCGTCGAAATGTACCTCATCTGTACCCCATCGAGATCAGGAGCTTCTGCCTAGCGCAGGCATCCGTGCACGGAAAGAGCGTTGTCATCAAGCTGTTCTAGACGCGCGGTTTTTTCAGCTCGCGCCGCAACCAGGCCATCGCCATTCCCGACCAGGCAATTGCGAGGCCGAACCACGTGATCGCATACTCCAAATGCCGGTTCGGGAGGTCGATTCCCGGTGGCCGCGGTACGGGCAAGTCACCCATTGGATGGCGCTCGGCAATGATCAAGAGTGGCTCCGTACCAAGCGCTTGAGCAATCTTGGCGACGTCACGTTCGAACCACATCTCCCACGCCTCATCTGGGGGCGGTGCTGTGCCGTCAAGCTCGGGCCAGCGAAGAATGCCAGTCACGGTTCCCTGCGCTCCACTGCCCTTCAGCCGCAGGCTATCCGGACGGTCCGCGATGTTCTTTAACCCCTCCGGTACAAAGCCGAGGTCGACCATGATCCGGCGACCATCCTCCAATGCCATCGGCGCAATGATGCGAAAGCCCGGTCCGACGTTCTTGATGGAGGTCAGGACATCCAGTTCTTCGGGACTGATCACGCCATCCACGCGAACGCGGAGATTCTGATCACTTACGGGGTCCGGACTGACCGGCAGCACCACCGGGTTGGCAGATAGCCTCGCATCGAGTTCGGAGATCAGACTCTCTTTCCAGGTCAGGCGTTGAAGCTGCCATGTCCCGAGGCCGATCAGAATAGCGGCACCCACAACCCCAATTACGATAGGCGCGATTGTGGCTCGCCGGCCGGGCATGTGCGCTCTCTCAAATGCAAACCGCCGCGCCCAGAGACGCGGCGGCGTATCGGGTCAACGGGACGTCAGGCGCCCCAGATGTACACGCAGGCAAACAGGAACAGCCAGACCACGTCGACGAAGTGCCAGTACCAGGCAGCCGCCTCGAACCCCACATGGCGATCCGCCGAGAAGTGTCCGGCGCGCGCGCGGAGAAGACAGACCGTCAGGAAGATCGTTCCGACGATCACATGGAAACCGTGGAAACCCGTCGCCATGTAGAACACCGCGCCATAGATATTGCCCGAGAATTCAAAGGCAGCGTGGCTGTACTCGTAGGCTTGGAAGACTGTGAATATGCCACCCAGAAGGCATGTGCACAAAAGGCCCCAGATCAACCCCGAACGCTTACCCTCGATCAGATCGTGGTGTGCCCAGGTGACCGTGCAGCCCGAGAGCAGCAGGATCAGCGTATTGATCAGCGGCAGATCCCAAGCGTCGAAGGTTTCGACCCCCTGCGGCGGCCAAACGGCGGAGGGACCATCGGCAGTGGCCATCGTCAAGGCGGCCGGATCGATGCCCAGTGCAGTAAGTTCACCAGCGGTCAAGTTGATGTCCACCATAGGGAAGATGGCAAACTTGAAGAACGCCCAAAACCATGCGGCAAAGAACATGACCTCGGACATGACGAACAGGATGAACCCCATCCTGAGCCCGATGCGTACGACCGGTGTGTGATCCGTCCCCTGGCCTTCGGTGACAACGTCCCGCCACCACACGTACATGGTGTAGAGGACCAGCCCGAGACCCAGGATGAACACGTAGGGCTGCTTGATGTCGCCTGCATTGGGCGAAATCATCAAGACCGCGCCGATCAGCATGATCACGGCGCCCATCGCTCCCAGGAAGGGCCACGGGCTCGGGTCGATTATGTGATAGTCGTGGTTCTTCTCGTGGGCCATCGGTTCCCTCCGATATCAGCCGCCCCTCGCGGCCGGTTCAGTCACTTCGAGTGCGGCCTCTGCGGGCTCGGTCTCGAAGAAAGTATACGACAAGGTTATCGTGTGGATCAGCTTGGTTTGACCATCGTCGACCATCTCCGGGTCGACGAAGAACGTGACCGGCATCTGGACACGCTCGCCCGGTTGAAGCGTCTGCTCGACAAAGCAGAAACATTCGATCTTCGCGAAGTAGCCTCCGACTGACAGCGGCGTCACATTGAAGCTCGCGGTTCCCGTGATGGGTCGGTCTGTCGGGTTGTAGGCTTCATAGAAGGCCAGCCCCGTCTCCCCGATACGCACATCCATCGTGTTCTGAAGTGGTTCGAACTCCCACGCCATATCCTGCGCGGTTGAGGCATCGAAGCGTATCGTCACCGTCCGGTCTAGGATTTGTAGCGGAGCGGAACTGGCCTCCTGGGTCGTGCCCCCGTACCCGGTGACACGGCAGAAGAGATCGTAGAGCGGTACGGCCGCCCAGGCCATCGCCGCCATGCCCAATCCGATACCAATGATTGGGATCAACGTCTTGCGATGCGAGCGCTTGGTCATTCGTTGAACCATTGCTGCAGGCTCTCGCCCCAGGAAGTACCACTTGTCGGGTTTCCTGCTTGGTCGCCCAACTTGACGATCGTCACGGCAAAGAGCAGCACTGCCACACCGACCAGCAGGCCAATGACACCAATGTTCCGCCCGAACCGTCGTCCGTGAAGCTCGTGGTTCCGTTTTTCCATTGCTCCGTTCTTCACAGGAGCACCGGCCAGCCAAAAGGCCCGATCAGCGATCTGAGAACCGCATCCGCGATGAAGGCGCCGAAGACGGCAAACAGATAAATGATAGACGTCGCGAAAAGCCGCTTCTCCGCCGCATGCCGATCGGCCTTTGCCGCAACCTCATCACGGCGCGAGACTCGCCAGGCGTCGCGCACGAACCACAGGCTAGCAACGATCGAGACCAGAAGGTAAATCGGCCCACCCGCTACGGTGAACGAAGGCACCACCGCAACGATGGCAAGCAGAACCGAATACCACCAGATTTGCCTGCGCGTCGCAGCATGACCCGCCACGACCGGCAGCATCGGCACGTCCACCCGCGCGTAATCCCC
Source organism: Pseudomonadota bacterium (assembly GCA_039033215.1). GTDB lineage: Bacteria > Pseudomonadota > Alphaproteobacteria > Rhodobacterales > Rhodobacteraceae > Thermohalobaculum. Next base: position 48,787 of record JBCCDA010000018.1, read on the forward strand.
TGAGCGGAACAGAGCCAGCGCCCAGAAGTGCGGTGGTGTCCATAGGAAGATGATCAAAACCATCAGCAACGGGGTAACCGACAGATCCCCCGTCACCGCAAGCCAGCCGATGGCCGGCGGAAACGCACCAGCAAGTCCACCGATCACGATGTTATGCGGCGTCGCTCGCTTTAGGTAGATCGTATAGATCACCGCATAGAAGAAAATAGTGAACGCCAGGAACGCCGCCGCCGCGATGTTGCCAAACAGTGCCAGCAGCGGCACCGAGAGCAGCGAAAGGCCGATCCCAAGCGCCAGCGCCTCACCGGGTTCGACCTTTCCCGTCGGCACGGGACGACCGACCGTCCGGGCCATCTGGGCGTCGATGTCGGCATCGTACCACATGTTCAGCGAACCTGCGGCCCCGGCCCCGACCGCGATGCAGATCAGGATCGCAAGCCCCAGCACGGGATGCGACGTTCCTGGCGCCGCTGCGATGCCCGCAAGCGCCGTGAAGATCACCAGCGACATCACGCGAGGCTTGAGCAGCTTCATGTAGTCGCCAAGACTGGCGTCACCCCGACCTGCGTCGGCTTCAAACTGCGCTGAGATGTCCGTCACGTTACGTGCTCCGATCCAACGCTATTCCACAACCTGGGCGGTCTGGACAGGCGCGCCGCCGTTCTGCGCGTTCTGCATCTCCAGCACCCAGGTGTCGTAGTCTTCCTGGCTTACCACTTCGACGACGATTGGCATGTAGCTGTGCGCCTGACCGCAGAGCTCGGAGCACTGGCCATAGTAGACGCCTTGCTCGGTCGCTCGGAACCATGTCTCGTTGATGCGTCCCGGAATCGCATCCATCTTGATGCCGAAAGAGGGCATCGCCCAGTTGTGGATCACATCGTTCGCCGTGATCAGCAGATGCACATTGGCATCGACCGGTACTTTGATCCGCGTGTCGGTTGCCAACAGGAACTGCTGGTCGTTGTGACCGTAATAGTCCAACAGTTTCGACACATCCTCGTTGAACGCATAGTTCAGCACAGGACCGCCTTCTGTGAACTGACCTTCCAGCTCATCGGGAACGACCATGCCAGGCGAGCCGATCATGTAGGAAAAGATCTCGAGTTCCTCATCCGGGTACTCGTAGATCCAGTTCCACTGCGCCCCTGTCACCTTGATCGTCACGTCAGGCTCTGGGATTTCCAGCTGCAGGAAGAGCAACTTGATAGATGGGATCGCGATGATGATCAGAATGATGCACGGCACGACCGTCCACACGACTTCGACCATCGTGTTGTGGGTGGTCGTCGACGGATTTGGGTTCGCCTTCGCGTTAAATCGGAAGAAGCAGTAGCCCATCAGGACCGTCACAAAGACGACGATACCAAACACGATAAAGTGCAGGAAATCGTCAAGCCTGACGATTTCTTCCATCACAGGTGTCACGGGCGTCTGAAAATGAAGTCCCCGATCCACAGGCTGGCCGGCGCCATCGGGCGTCGCCATGGCCAGGCCAGGAGTAACGGTCATCAGTGCAGCGAAGAGAGAAGTGCGCAGCCGCATCTTAGTGCCTCGTATCTTTCGGCGGGGCGTTCCGCCATTGACAGCTCGTCAGCACCATCTATCTGCATACCGTTATTGAGCATGCAAGAACGCGGTTTGCGGCATGTCGCCGCCCTGCGCTCACACCGTGCCGCTTCAGGAGCATCCAGATGTCCGCGATGACGCCCTTTCGACCGTTTGAGAGCCACCTTGATCAGGACACCGCGCTTGCAGTTTTGCGCGACGCGGTAGCCGGGGCTGAAGACGGCGAACTCTATTTGGAGCGCCGCCGGTCGGAATCGCTGGTCTTCGATGACGGACGCCTTCGAAACACATCTTACGATTCGAACCAGGGATTCGGCCTTCGCACCGTCCTCGGCGGCACCGTGGGTTACGCTCACGCATCGGAGCTGACCGAAGCCGCCCTGAAGCGTGCGGCAGAGACAGCCCGGATGGCTGCGCGGGCCGGTGGCGGTGTCATGGCTCCGCCACCGCCGGGCACGAACCGTCAGCTCTACGAGAGCGTCGACCCGGTCGGTGCCGACCCCGTTGCGGTCAAGATCGAGCTTCTCCGAGAGATTGATGCCTACTTGCGGGAGAGTGACCCCCGGGTTGTGCAGGTGTCCGCCTCACTGTCCGCAAACGTCTCCGAGATCGAGATCCTGCGGCCTGAAGGCGCGCACGTCACTGACCACCGGCCGCTCTGCCGGGTCAACGTGTCGGTGATCGTGGAGAAGGATGGGCGGCGCGAGTCAGGCTCTGCCGGAGCTGGAGGGCGCCACACATACGAGCGGCTGGTTACCCCGGAAGGCTGGAAAGCGCTTGCCGACGAAGCGTTGCGCATCGCTCTGGTAAACCTCGAGGCCGAGGATGCACCCGCCGGCGTCATGCAGGTTGCCCTTGGCGCCGGGTGGCCGGGTATTCTTCTACACGAAGCAATCGGGCATGGCCTGGAAGGCGACTTCAACCGCAAGGGCTCGTCCGCCTTCACCGAGCTCATGGGCAAGCCCATCGCCGCCAAAGGGATCACCGTGGTCGATGATGGGACCATTCCTGACCGCCGCGGCTCCCTTACTATCGACGATGAAGGCACACCCACCAACCGTACCGTTCTGATCGAGGACGGGACCCTTGTGGGCTACATGCAGGATCGTCAGAACGCCCGGCTCATGGGGGTCGAGAGCACAGGAAACGGGCGGCGCGAGAGCTACGCTCACATCCCGATGCCGCGCATGACCAATACAATTATGGAGTCCGGCGATGCCGACCCCGAGAGCATCGTGGCCGAAGTCAAGGACGGCATCTACGCGACCAATTTCGGGGGCGGCCAAGTCGATATAGCGAATGGCAAGTTCGTTTTCTCATGCACCGAGGCGTACAGAGTTAAGGACGGCAAGATCCTCCACCCCGTAAAGGGTGCGACCTTGATCGGGGACGGCCCCAGCGCGCTGCGCCAGATCACGGCGGTCGGCAATGACAGCGTCATGGACCCCGGTATCGGCACCTGCGGAAAGCAAGGACAGGGCGTGCCTGTGGGCGTCGGCCAACCTACCCTGCTGATCGAAGGCCTCACGGTAGGCGGCGCTGGTTCCTGACGCATGGACGGACTGAAAACCCTGCGACGCGGGTCACGCGCCTCGGGTAGCATTTTGGCGTGGTGATCGACACCTCCAGACCACCACATGGTATGGAGCAGACCCTGACTTGATGGTAATTGATCGCCGTGAACGAGACCCTTGATCACCGCACCCTCATCGCGTCCTTCCCGTCGGAGACACGGCGACGTCTGTGCCTTCAATCTGACGGCCCTGGCCTTCTGCGCGGAACCGTTCATCTCGGCGCAATCGGGTTGTTGGGGACCGCAATCGCGCTTGAGGTCCCTGGCTGGCCCATGCTGATGCTGCCTCAGGGCATTCTCCTCGTCTTCCTGTTCACTGCGCTCCATGAGACGATCCATGAAACCGCCTTCAGAACCCAACAGTTGAACCGCGCCCTTGCGCTCGTGGCAGGCTCGGCGACGCTCCTCTCGCCGCTGCACTTCCGCTACTTTCATTTCGCACATCACCACTTCACGCACGATCCCGAGCGAGACCCCGAACTGGCCACTCCAAGTCCTGAGACGCCGTGGCAATACGTTTGGTATCTGACCGGATTGCCAGATTGGTACGGGCGTACGAAGACGCTTCTGAAGACGGCGGTGCGGGAGCCGGACGACCACTTTGTACCCCTGCGCGCGCGCCACCGGATCACGAAACAGGCCCGGGCGATGTTGCTCTTCTATGCGCTGGTGCTGCTGCTGGCATTGCCGACCGTGTTGTGGGTTTGGCTGCTGCCGCTCTTGCTCGGTGGCCCGTTTCTGCGCGCCTATCTGTTGGCAGAGCATCACCTTTGTCCGCATGTGAGCGACATGCTGTCGAACACCCGGACGACGTTCACGAACCGGCTCGTGCGGTGGGTTGCTTGGAACATGCCCTACCACACGGAACATCACGCCTATCCAGCGGTTCCCTTCCACAACCTGCCGGCTTTCCACGCGATCACGGCACCGCATCTACGCGAGACGGAGCGTGGGTACACCCGCTTCAATGGCCGGATGTTCTCCACGCTGCAGCAAGGAGGCTGAGCGACCCAATGCATCCGAACCCGGTTTTCAGGCAGGAAGAGCACGCAAAATCCTTGGCCCTGGTGAAAGAGCGGGGGTTCGGGGTTCTGACGCTTGCCGGGGCCGAGGGCATGCTGGCAAGCCATATCCCCTTCATCCTAGAAGATTCCGGAATTCGGGCTCACCTCGTCCGATCAAACCCAATGGCGCGGGTGCTGCGCGATGGCCCGACCGAGGCTTTGCTGATCGTTTCGGGCCCGGACGGCTATATCTCGCCGGATTGGTACCATGTGGCGGACCAAGTCCCGACATGGAACTACGTCGCCGTGCACCTGCGCGGCGTGCTGAGGTTGCTTGAGGGAGATGCCCTGCAACCGCACCTCGAAGCCTTGTCTGCCACGAACGAAGAGCGGCTCGGCCCCAAGAAGCCCTGGACACACCACAAGATGAGCGACGGTGTTATGGAGCGGATGATGCGCCAAGTCCTGCCGGTCGCAATGGAGATCAGGGAGATCGACGCGACCTGGAAGCTGAACCAGAACAAGTCCGCCCACGCGCGAGCGTCCGCTGCGGACGCCGTCTCGCGCTCTCCGATCGGCACTAGCCAGCACGCACTGGCCGACCTGATGCGCAGCCTCCCCGAGGTTGACTAGCTGTCCTTCAGATCGAAGTCTTCCCGCATCTTCTCATACCCCTTCAAGGCACCAAATTCGGACTGGTAGCGAAGCAGCTCAGCGTCACGGCGGCGGAACTGCTCAATGGTTTCATCGGCGATGTCGCCGTCCCCAAACCGGTCCAACGCCAGCCTTGCCATCTTGACCCCTGACTCGAGCATCTCTCGGACAGCGACATCTGCGCCAGCCTTGCTGAGTTCCAGTTCCGCGACCCGATCATGTGCCCGGGCAAAGATCACAAGATGCGGATAGCGCAAGCGCAACGCCTGCGTCGAATGCAGAACGGCCTCAGGGTCATCGACACAGAGAAAGATCGCCTTCGCCCCTTCGGCGCCTACCGTGCGCAGGATATCCGCACGCTTGATGTCACCAAAGAACACCCGGTTGCCAAAAGACTTGGCCAGGCGGATACGGTCAGGGCTCGAGTCAAGCAGTGTAACCTGGTAACCGCGCAGCTTGAGAACACGCGCCACGATCTGGCCAAAGCGCCCGAAGCCGACGACGATCACCGTGCCGGGTCCCGTTTCGGGCGGCGGCTCTACACCCTCCATACTGACGCTGCGACGCAGCTGAACACGGTCGATGATGGCCAAGGCCAGCGGCGTCATTGCCATGGTGGCCGTGACGATCGCGGTCAGAAGAAAGGCTTCGTTCTGTATGATCAGACCGGACGTCATCGAGACGGTGAACATCACAAAACCGAACTCGCCGCCCTGCCCCAACACGGCGCCGATCTTGATCGAATCCCGCCACGTTGAGCCGAACCCTCGGCACAGCCCCACAAGAACCGATATCTTCAAGACCACGAGCCCGACGGCGCCCAAGAGCACAGTCACCCAGTTCTCGGCAATGATCGGCCAGTTCACCGACATTCCGACGGCGATGAAAAGCAGGCCCAGAAAAAGACCCCGGAACGGTTCGATATCCGTCTCCAGCTGATGGCGAAACTCGCTTTCAGCAAGCAACACCCCGGCCAGAAACGCTCCCATGGCCATCGACAACCCCGCCCATTGCATCAGGAGCGCCGAGCCCACCACGACCAAAAGTGCCGCTGCCGTGAAAATCTCATCCGCTTTGGCGGCTACGATGATGCGAAATAGCGGACGCAGCAGGTAGTGACCCGCCGCGATCAGACCAGCCACCGCTCCGAGCGCGATCAACCCCTGCTCCAAAGGATCGCCGCCGCCGACGCCGCTCCAGGGTGAGAGAACCGCCACCATTGCCAGCAGAGGCACGATAGCCAGGTCCTGGAACAGGAGGATCGAGAACGCCCGGTCTCCGTAAGGTTTGGTCAGGTCGCCCCGCTCGCGCAGTAGTTGAATTGCGAACGCCGTTGACGATAGCGCCAGGGCCGCACCCACGGCGATCGCAGCGTTCGTACTGAACCAGCCCATGCCCGCAAAGATCAGCGCCAGAATCGCCCCTGTGATGAGAACTTGCAGCAACCCGAGCCCGAAGATCTCGGTTCTCAATCGCCAGAGCCGCGCTGGCTGAAGCTCCAG
>JBCCDA010000019.1:0-53169 GCA_039033215.1 Pseudomonadota bacterium
CTGGTCTTGGCACTTGGTGGCACCATCTTGGACCCAGACGCGCCGATCAAACGCTGAGGCAAGGGTCCCGTGGACGATCGAGACGACATCGCAGACAGCCCCGAACCACTTGCCGTGCCGTTGGTGGTCGTCGTGACCGGCATGTCCGGAGCCGGGCGGACCACGGCGATCAGTGCGCTGGAGGATCTCGGCTACGAGGCGCTCGACAACTTTCCACTGTCGTTGTTCGAATCGCTGATCGAACCGGGCACCGGGACGTCGGCGCCCCTTGCGATCGGGATCCACAGCCGCACCCGTGGGTTTTCGACCCGTGCCCTCACCGAGACGATGGACCGGCTTCGTCGCCGCTGGCGGGCGGGTGCTGCCCTCGTCTTTCTGGACTGTTCCGACGCGGTGCTCTTGTCGCGGTTTTCACAGACCCGTCGCCGGCATCCTCTGGCCCCGGCCGAGGATGTCAGTACCGGCATAGCCCGTGAACGCGATGTCCTGCGTGCGGTCCGCGAGGATGCGGATGCCGTGATCGACACGACGACCATGTCACCGCATGCGCTCCGGGCCGAGCTGGTTGCGCGCTTCTCGCTGGATCGCTCGGCCGGACTGTCCGTCACGGTTCAGTCGTTTGCCTACAAGCGGGGCACTCCGCACGGGGCCGACATGGTGCTCGATTGTCGCTTCCTCAGGAACCCATATTGGGACGAGACACTACGGGCGCTTGACGGACGCGATCAGCGCATCCAATCCTTCGTGATGGGTGATCTGCTGTACGAACCGTTTTTCGAGAAGCTGCAAGATATGGTGACGACGTTGCTGCCCGCCTATCGCGATGAGGGCAAGGCGCACTTCACGATCGCGCTCGGCTGCACCGGCGGCCGGCACCGATCGGTGACGGTTGCAGAGATGCTGTCCCGGCAGCTCGCCCAGGATGGCTGGACGGTCTCGATCCGCCATAGTGAGCTGGAGCCGGGGGGGAGGATCCTGACATGATCGGTCTTGTGGTGGTGGCACACGCCGGGCTTGCCGAAGCGCTGGTCGCAAGCCTCGAACATGTGGTGGGCCCGCTGAAGGGCATTCGTGCGATTTCGATCGGTCCTTCGGATGATTTGCGCAAGCGCCAGGCCGAGATCGATGGCGCGGTTGCCGCGGTCGAACAGGGCGGCGGGGTGGTCGTGGTCACCGACATGTTCGGCGGTACGCCCTCGAACCTCGCGCACGGGGCGATGACGCGCCAGGGCGTCGAGGTCGTCTATGGCGCGAACCTGCCTCTTCTCGTAAAGCTGGCGAAGATGCGGGACAAGCCGCTCGAGATCGCCGTGCAGGCCGCGATCGAGGCGGGGCGGAAATACGTGAACTCGGCCAATTCCATTCTGGGCGTCACCGCCGCTGCGAGATGAACGCGATCCGCCGCTGTCTGCCCATCGTCAACGTCAAGGGCCTGCACGCCAGGGCCTCCGCGCGCTTTGTCGAGACGGTCGAGGCACACGAGGCCGCTGCCTGGGTCAGCCGTGAGGATCAGACGGTACGCGGCGACTCCATCATGGGGCTGCTTATGCTCGCGGCCGCGCAGGGCAGCGAGATCGAGGTATCCTGCGACGGGCCGGAGGCCAAGCAACTGATGGCTGCGCTGGAGGCGCTTCTGGCCGATCGTTTTGGCGAGGAAGCCTGAGCGCCCGGACGGCTCGTCAGGACATTGGCCTTGTCAGGTGTCCGCCATCCACCGGAAGCGTGACGCCGGTTATGAACGTGCCTTTCGATCCCAGCAGAAGCTCGACCGGGCCCTCCAGCTCGTGCAGTTCGCCGAACCGGCGCATGGGAACGTTGCGCTTGAGCTGCTCACCCTTCTCGGTCAGCAAAAACCCTTCGGTCATCTCCGTCGGGAAGTACCCGGGCGCGATGGCGTTGACGCGGATCTTGTAGCGCGCGAACTCCTGCGCCAGCGACCTGGTCATGTGCACGACCGCTGCCTTTGAGGTGGCATAGGCAGCCACGCCGGACCCCGTCCCGATGCCCAGGATCGAGGCTGTGTTCACGATCGACCCGCCTGTCTTGGCGCGGACCATCAGCTTTGCTGCCGCGAGCGCGACCCGGAAAACCCCGTTCACGTTGATGTCGATGACCCGGGTCCAATCGTCGTCGGTCATCTCCAGCGTCCGCCCGCCCCAGGACGTGCCGGCGTTGTTGAAGACCCCGGTGAGGCCACCCATCCTGTCCGAGGCCTCCTGAACCGCGGCATCCACCGCATCGGCATCGCCCACATCCAGGGGTATCGCGGTTGTACCGGCGCCGCACTCCTGCGCCAGGGCCTCCAGCGCATCGGCGCGCCGGGCTGCAATGACCAACTCGGCCCCCTGCGAGGCGAGATACCGCGAGAGATGGGCGCCGATCCCGCTGGAGGCACCGGTGATCAGGATCTTCATCCCGGCTACAGACATTTGGGCGGCTCCGTGTGGATCTTGTGACACCGCCCGCCTAGCGGATTTCGGGTCGCCACCGCAAGGCCGGTGCGTTGTCAGACGGCAGAGCGCGCGGCGATCAGAAACCCGGGGACCGGTTGGCCCTCGTCGTAGCGGACAACAATGTCCTGCCAGTCGACAACGGCGAACCGGGACGCGGAGAGAACGCGTTCCAGATATCCGCGCGCGTGCCCGTACCTGTGCTTGGGACCGACAAGGAAGTCGTGACCGTCCAGCTTTTGATCGGGCAGCGTCTCGGTCGAGACAACCAGCAATCCGCCGGGGTTCAGCGCTTGGTCTGCTCCGTCGAAGAACCGCTCCAGCGCACCCAGGTAGGGCAAGACATCGGTCGCCGAGATCATGTCCCAGGGCCCATCCGCGCGTGCTTCCTCATCTTCGAGGAAGGCCACGGCCTCCCCGACATAGAGCGAGTCGTAGCAACCGCGTTCATGCGCCTCGTCGAGCATCTGCTCGGACAGGTCGACCCCGGTGATGTCGCTCGCGAGATCCGTCATGGAGGCGCCTGTCAGCCCGGTCCCGCACCCCAAGTCAAGGAGCTTGGGGAACGGTCCCAGACCCAAGGCCTCGAGACGTTCGCGCACCAGCATGGGCACCGCGTAGCCCAGTTGTTCGACGAGCATGTCATCAAAGGCGGCGGCGTTCTGATCGAAAAGCGTGGCGACATAGGCCTCCGGCGCCGCATCGGGAACGGGACCGCGCCCCATCGCCGCCAGGCGGATCGCGGCCCCGCCGTGGTCTGCCGGGTCGAGCCTCAGCACCTCACCATATGCCGTTGCGGCGTCATCGAGGTTGCCCGCCTTCTCCGCCGCCAGCCCGCGGTTGTAGGCGTCAGCGAGCGGGTCGTCCGTCACTGGGTCAGGCCGAACAGCGCGCGCCGCCCAGGACGCAGAACTTCGAACAATGCGGATGGTTCAGAGCCACGGGACGGTTGGCTTCGGCGAGGGTATTGCCGAGCTCGAACGCGGTGTCATAGGCCAACAGCGTGCAGGCCAGAACGGCTGGCTGCGACGCGCCCTTGCGTTTCACGACCATGCGCGCGCTCGAGCACATGACGTCGTCCGGGCTCTTGTCCAGAATACCCCAGCAAGCCGTCGTGATCTCTGGCACCTCGGCGGTTTCGTCCATCTCCGGGAAGAGGACCAATGACGCCGGGTGATCGGCATCGATCTCGAAGCCTTCCTCGGCGAAGAGGCGCTTGAAGCCCGCGCGTGACGTGGCCTCGTCTTCGTTCCACATTGTCCGGCCAGCGGCGGCCATGCGGACGCCGTTGTCGCGGAGCCAGCGCATGCCCTCGACCGTTTTGTCGAAGGTGCCGCGACCCCGTTCGGCATCGTGGTAGCGCGCCGAGTAGTGGTCGATCGACACCCGCAAGGTCAGCTTGTCGCCATACGTGTTTGCCAGTGCAGCCAGTGACTCCTTCACTTGGGGCCGCAACATCGGCCGCATGGCATTCGTCAGGATCAGCACTTCGAACCCGCGGGCCAGGGCGGTCTCGGCCATCGCGCACATGTCGGGGTTCATGAAGGGCTCGCCGCCGGTGAAACCGATCTCGCGGGTGCTGAGGCCCGTGGCCTCGATCTCGTCTAGGTAGCTCTCGACCTCGGCTGTCGTCAGGTAGACCAGCGCATCGTTCGTCGGGCTAGACAGGATGTAGCAGTTCGCGCATTCGATGTTGCAGAGCGTGCCGGTGTTGAACCACAGCGTCTCCAACCGTGTCAGGTCGACAGTCGCCCTGAGCTCGCCACTCGCGGTCCGGAAAGGGTCCTCAAACTTGCCACGCTGGGCCAGGTTCGTGCCGTCTGCCATGCTGTCCTGCCTCGATCCAACAGCGTATCTGTGTGCGGCGCGGGACAACGACGTGTCAACTCGGCTGGCAATTGAAACCCGCGACCTGATCTAAACGTGATCGATCCCGACAGACGGGAGCCGCGCCCTCGCGCGACTAGAACAATCCTGCAATAGCCCTTATGTAAGCGCACAACACAGAGGGAGCCCCACCATGACCGCGAAACATCAGCAGCGCGTGCAAACCGCAGATATGTATCGGTCCGGCTTCCTCCCTACGACCTCCTGAGTAGGGTCGCGTGTTCGAGCTTCCGGCCTATCAGGTCGGGCTGCTGTCCTTCGGGTCGGTGGCCTTCGGGCTGTTCCTGCTCATTCGCGGTGGCGACTGGACGATTGATGCGGCGACGTTCATCGCCGAGCGGGCGGGGCTGTCTCCGCTGTTCATTGGCGCGACGATCGTCTCGTTCGGGACATCGGTGCCCGAGCTATTTACCTCGGTCAACGCGAACCTGTCTGGTTACCCCGGAATTGCGCTGGGCAATGTCGTAGGGTCGAACGTCGCCAACATTCTCCTTGTGCTGGGCGCCACGGCGATGGTGTTCCCGATTATCGAGCGGAAGGGATGCCTGGGCAAAGACCTGGGCATGATGATGCTGGCCACTGTCGTTCTGGCTGGCGGGATGCTCTACGGCGTCTTTCCGTTCTGGGCAGGGGCGGGAATGTTCGGCCTTCTGGTCGCCTTCGTGGCCTACCAGTATTCGACCGACACCCTGGAGATCGAGGAGGAGAGCGAACCGCACGCCGTCACCTCGCTTGGGGCAGCGCTTGGCCTGTTGGCGGGCGGACTGGCCGCGCTGGCGTTCGGGTCCGAGATGCTCGTGCAGGGGGCGGTTGTCGCCGGAACGGCGATCGGCGTGCCCGAAGCGATCATAGGCCTGACGGTCGTGGCTTTCGGTACCTCGCTGCCCGAGCTCGCAACCTGCATCGCCGCCGCACGGCAGCGGGCGACAGACCTGATCCTGGGCAACATCATCGGATCGAACACGTTCAACGTGCTCTCGATCATCGGGATCACGGCAATGGTCAAACCGTTGGCGGTGGACGACGCGCTGATGGGGTTCGATCTTTGGTTCATGGTGGGCCTCTCCATCCTGTTCACGGTCTGGATGCTTACCGTGCGCCAGCTGTCCTTCGTCACCGGGCTCCTGATGGTGATCGCCTACGTCGGTTTCGTCGCCTACCAGTACCAGGGCTCTGCTCTGTTCTGACGCGGCCGACCGGATTGCCCTGACGCCCCGTTGAGTGGCACAATGCCGCCGGGGCGCATTTGCTCCACCACCGCGGGGACCCATGTCTTTCTGGTCGGAAATTCTGGAGACGCTGCGCGAGCACGGCCCGCTGGCGCTGTTCCTCCAAACCAAGGATCCACGGAACACCGTGACCTTCACGATTGCGATGATCGGACTCGCCGCCAAGCTCGCGAAGGCGGATGGCCGGGTTACCGTCGATGAAGTCGCGGCGTTTCGGCAGATCTTCCATATCGAGCCCGAGCAGGAGGAGAACGTTGCCAGGGTCTTCAACCTGCTCCGCCAGGACGTGGCCGGCTACCGCGAATATGCACGCCAGATCGTCAGACTCTTCGGTGAGCGTGATCCCGTGCTCGAGGATATCATCGATGCACTCTTCCACATCTCGATGGCAGACGGGATCTACCATCCTGACGAAGACCTCTATCTGCGCGAGGTTGCCGAGATCTTTGGCCTTACGCCGGCATGCGTGCGGAAGTTCAAGTCGCGGTATGTCCCGGACTTCTGGGACGCGCATTCCGTGCTGGGTGTGGACGAGAGCACCTCGCCTGAAGAAGTGCGCCGCGTCTGGCGCGATCTCGTGCGCCAGAACCACCCTGACCGGTTGCGTGCAAACGGGCTGCCCGAGGAGATGATGGAACTTGCGAACCGCAGGCTCGTCGATATCAACCGCGCCTACGAGGAGCTTCGCCAGAAGACGACAGCGTCTTAGCCTTTACCCTGACGGCGAAAAGAATTTGGCGCCTGCCAGTACTTGCGCCTAGTGTCCCGGGCAATCGCAAAGACGTCGAGGCGTACCGGTGAGCAAGCTCGTCTTCATTCTGAACGGCCCCAACCTCAACCTGCTGGGCAAGCGCCAGCCCGACATCTACGGCAGTACGACGCTGGCCGATGTGGAAGCCGACTGCCGCGCGCTTGCGACCGAACTGGGCGTCGAGATCCGCTTCCACCAGTCGAACCGCGAATACGAGATCATCGACTGGATTCATGCGGCGCGCGAGAGCGCCGGGGCCATCGTGATCAATCCGGCCGCCTTCACGCATACGTCGGTGGCAGTGCTCGACGCGCTTCATACCTTCGAGGGACCCGTCATCGAGGTGCATGTCTCGAACGTCCATCAGCGCGAGACGTTCCGCCATCACTCCTACGTCTCGCTCCGCGCGGATGGCGTGATCGCCGGATGCGGCACCGAAGGGTATCTTCTGGCCCTTCGTCGCGTGGCCGGTCTGATCGGCGAGGGCTAGGGCGAGGCCCGTGCCTGTGAGCCCGCCGCCGCCGTTCGATACCCAGCCGTGGAAGGGTGTCACCGTACCCCCCGAGGCCCTTTCGGTGCAGACCATGCTGTCCGAGGAAGAGGGGCAGATGCTCTACTGGCTGGGTCTCGACTATGCGACCGGGCAGGGCGCTGCGTGCGATCTTGGCTGTTTCGCAGGGGGCTCGAGCGCGCGTCTGGCGGCCGGCCTTGCCGCTGGCGGGCATGGTGCGGTGCTCCACGCCTATGATCACTTTCTGATCCAGGAGGAGCAGAAGGCGCGCTACCTCTATCCCGCCGGGATCAAGCCCTTCGAGGGGACCGACATGCTGCCCGCCGTGCGGCAGTTGCTACGCCCCTGGGCCGAGCAGTTGGTGTTTCACAAGGGCAATCTTCGCGAGATCGGCTGGGCCGGCGGGCCCATCGAGCTTCTGTTCATCGACGCCGCCAAGACCCCGCAGACGACAGATTTCATCGCGGGCGTCTTCATGCCCTCGCTGATCCCCGGCCATTCGCTGGTGATCCACCAGGACTATCAGCACTGGCGCCAACCCTGGGTGCCCGCCCAGATGGAGCTGCTGTCGGATTGCTTCGAACTCGTCGCCTGGACCTTCAAGGGAACCGCCGTCTTCCGGTGCTGTGCACCGGTGACGCCGGATCTTGCGGCAACGCGGCTGACCACGCCGTTGCCGGATGGCGAGATGCGGCGCCTGCTGCTGAACGCGATTGTCCGGTTCCCGCAACGCCCCCAGCGGCGGCGGCTTGCCTGCGCCGTGCTCGCGTTGGAGGACAACCCGGGTGAACGCCTGGCCTACAAGTTCGGGAGCAAGGGGTTTGGCGCCGAGCGTGTGAACGCCGTGCTCAGGGAAGCCTTTCGCTAGATCCTCAGCAGAACGTCGAACCGCGCACCGGTTTCGGTATCGGCGAGCCTGATCTCCCCGCCATGGACGTTCAGCAGCGCCCGCACGATGCCGAGGCCCAGCCCCGTGCCGCCGCTGTCGCGCCGGGTCGTGAAGAAATGCTCGAAGATCTTCTCACGGTTCGGTGCGCTCACCCCTTCGCCATCGTCTGTCACCGAAAGGCGGACCCGGTCGTCGGTGAGCTGTGCCTCGACCGTGATCTTGGTCGCGCCGTGCTGAACGGCATTATCGACCAGATTGCCCAGCACGATGCTCAGCGCTTCCTCAGGGATCCGCGCGCGCAGGTCTCCCGGAACATCTAGGCGCGGGGTGATCCGGGACGGCAGCGAAGACAGCGCGGCGGAGGCGAGCCGGGCGATGATCACACGTTCATCGGTACGGACCGCGTTCTCGGCACGCGCAAGCTCCAGCAGCCGGTCAAGCAACAGCCTCAGCCGGTCCCCGCCCGCCGAGATCGTCTGAACGAACCGCTCGCGTTCCGCATCAGTCATCTCCCCACCCATGTCATGGAGCAGCTCCGCCGCGCCCTGGATCGAGGCAAGCGGCGTCTTGAACTCGTGACTGACGTGGGTTGCCAGCGTTCGGATATAGGCGGCGCGCTCGACAAGCGCATCCGCCATCTTCTCGATACCCTCCGAAAGCTCGGCCATCTCCTTTGTGCCGGGATGCTTCAGAGCGGGCAGCGTCGCGCTTTCGCCCTTGGCGACCCGGCCCGTCCGTGCCAGCAGCTGCGCCATCGGACGCGAGATCGTGCGCGACGTCAGCCATGCAAGGCCGAGCGCCAGAAGCAGGACCGTCAGCAGGGCGAGGATCGCCTTGTCCCGTTCCTCGTACATGTGCCGCAGCACGGACCTCGGCGTCCGGGACAGGTACACCACGCCCAGGGTCTGGCCAGCCTCGACGACGGGAAAGGCCACGAAGACGCGCACCTTGGTGCCGCGGCTGATCGTTGCCAGCGACGAGAATTCGGACGGCGCGTTCGTGAGCTCGCGGAACCGCAATGCCGACGTATAGCGCCCGGCCAACGCCTCCTTGACCTCCCAGACATGCGCGAAGTTCAAGCCCAGCTCCGCCGTGCCGCCGACAACCGTGCCCCGGGAATCCAGGACGCGGATGCCCGCAAGGCTGGTGACCTGCGCGCGCTCCAGCATGGGGCTGAGGAGTTTGCCCGCCGCAACGGCGAGCTGGGTCGAGGGCTCGAGAGGTTCCCGCCCATCGGGCCGTTCGGGCAGCGTGTCGACCTTTGCGAGGTCCAGCCGGGGCCGGATCGGTTCGTGGATCTTCGGCGACAAGGACGCATCGGTCCCCGGGGACAGACTACCGTTTACGCCGCGACGGGTGCCGTTGGCCGGTTGCAGCACTGCCGCCGTCTCACCGCCGTCGCCGCCCAATGGATCCACGGCGACCTGTGCTTGATAGAACGCGGCAATGATCGCGGCCTGGCTGATCAGCTCGCGCTCTGTCTCCTGGATCAGCTGGTTCTCGTAGATCCTAAAGAAGAAGATCGAGCCAAGCGGCAGCAGGATCACGGCCAGATTGACCACCATCAGGATCGCCGACAGACGCGGTCTGATCTTCATCGCATCCCGATTGCTCGACCCACCCTCGCGGCCTCCGCTATTTTGGCACGAGCCGGAAGCCGACCCCGTGCACCGTCTCGATCAGGCCTTCCGCCCCGGCGGACGCCAGCTTGGCCCGAACGTGACGCACATGGCTGTCCAGCGTCCGGTCCGACACATGAATGCCCGGTGCATAGACCGACTTCATCAGATCGTCGCGTGTGTAGACGCGGCGGGGTTGGCGGGCCATCACCAGCAGCATCTGGAACTCGGTCGCCGTGAGGCTCACCTCGGTCCCGTCCCAGTATGCGCGATGCTCGGTCGGATCAACTTCCAGCAGACCCAGTTTCACCGCCGCCGCTGGCTCGTCCGAGGGTGCTGACCGGGCGCGTTTCAGGATCGCGTTGATCCGGGCGACCAGCTCCCGCGGGCTGAAGGGCTTGGTGACGTAGTCATCCGCGCCCAGCTCCAGCCCCAGCACGCGGTCGATTTCGTCGTCGCGGGAGGACAGAAACAGGATCGGCACATCCGACGACCGGCGCAGCTGACGGCAGAACTCCAGCCCGTCCATCTCCGGCATGTTGATGTCCAGCACAATCAGATCCGGCGCCTCGGTCTCCGTCAGTCCCAGGGCGGCGATGCCGTCAGCGGCGGCACGCGTCGTCATGCCCGCCTTGTCCAAGGCAAAACACACGACATCGCGGATATGCGGATCGTCATCGACGACGAGGATCGAATGGCTCATCGCACGGAGTTTATTACAGTGCAGCATCGTCCACCAGTGTCAGCGTGAGGGGTGCGGGTTCGTCAACCGGGCTCTCGGTCAGGTAGGCGGGCAGGTCGTCGTCTTCCGTGGCCGAGATCTCGGCGGGGGTGGTGTCCAGAAGGGCGAGTATGGCGCGCTCGTCGGTATCTGGTGCCGGGTCCGCAAAGGCGGGTCCCGCGGCCAGCAGGACGGCGGCGATCAGGCGGAAGGTCATCGGTCTACTCCTCTCAACGTGCAATCTGGCATTGGGGGAACCCTACCCAACCCGCGTGCAGAAACAGGCGCCGCTTCCCGGCAGTTTCCGGCGTTTTGTTGTGCAGAAATCGTGCTGGTCACGCCGGCTGACAGCTGCGCGAGCTTCGTTGGCCGCCGGGATGAAAGTACGATATCGTTAGATGACAGACACCCGCAACCGGAGGACCTCGCATGAGCACGACGCCGATTTGCACTGGTGGCATGGACTGCCGCGGCGTTCCGATCTCCTACCCCGACGCCGATGCCATCGATGGTCTGGAGCAGGCGCTGCTTTGCGCGCTGGCCTTTCGCGGCGATGCGATCGCGATGGTCGACAAGGTGCTCGAGGCTCATCCGGGCTTCGTCATGGCCCATGTCTTCAAGGCAGCCTGGCTGACCCAGGCGATGGAGACCCGGATCTACGCCGACATGGTGCGGGCGTTCGAGAACGCGGCGGCTGTGTCGGCGCGGGCGAACAACCGCGAGCTTGGCCACCTGGCTGCCGTGCGCGCCTGGATCAACGGCGACTTCCATGGCGCCGTGCAGATCTGGGAGGACGTGCTGACGCGCTATCCCCGTGACCTGATTGCCCTGCAACTGGCGCACCTGAGCCATGTTCTGCTGGGCGATATTGTCGGGCAGCGCGACACGGTCGCCCGGGTCTTCCCGCTCTGGGACGAGACGGTGCCGGGCTACGAGTTCGTGCTGGGGTTCTATTCCTTCGGGCTCGAGGAGAACGGTGACTATTTCCGGGCCGAAGAGATGGGGCGCGAGGCCCTGGCGATCCGGCCGGACAACCCCTACGCGGTCCACGCGGTGGGCCACGTCATGGAGATGAAGGGCCGCCAGCAGGGCGGGATCCGGTTCATGTCCGACCACGCCAAGCACTGGGGCACATCGAACTTCGCGAACCATCTCTGGTGGCACACGTCGCTCTTCCATCTTGATATCGGGGAGCAGGACGAGGCGTTGTCGATCTACGACCATCACCTGCGATCCGGCGGTGAGGGAGAGCGATATGAGGAGCTCGATTCCTCTGCCCTCCTCTGGCGGATGCAGCTGCTGGGCCACGATACGGGCGACCGTTGGCCGGCACTGTCAAAGAAGTGGGCGCCGTCGGCGACAGATACGCTCTACGCGTTCAACGATGTCCACGCGATGATGGCTTTCTGCGCCGCGGGTGACACGGAGGCTCAGAACCAGCTTCTGTCGGCGAACGAGCGGTATCTCGAGAACGCGTCCGACGCCAATGCCGCGATGAGCCGCGAGATTGGGATGCCGTTCTGTCTGGCGATTCGGGACTTTGTGAACGAGGACTATGCCGCGTGCGTCGATCGGCTGGTGCCGGTGCGGTACATGACACACAAGCTGGGTGGATCCTTCGCGCAGCGCGATGTCATCGGATGGACGCTGCTGGAGGCCGCGGTCCGCGCCAAGCGCTATAACCTCGCGCTGGCACTGGCCAACGAACGTACCGCGCTCAAGCCGACATCCGCCCAGAACTGGCGCTATGTCGCGCGCGCCTTCAAGGGACTCGGCGACACGTCTCAATCAAAGCGGGCCGACGCCCGTGCCGAAAGCCTGATGGCAGCGTAGGGGTTTACGGCCGTAAACCCTGGCCGGCGACCCGTGCGCCTCAGCGACTGAGTCGTTCGATCTGTTCCTTGAGGTGCAGCTTCTTTTTCTTCAGCGCCATGACATGCAGCGTGTCCGCAGATGGATGTCGTTCCTCTTCCCTGATCGCGGCCTCGAGGCCCTTGTGCTTGGTGCGGAGCTGATCAAGGTGGGATTCGACATTCATGGCGTCCTCCTTAAGTGGTTTCCCCGGCAGAAATTGTTCGGCCAAATCGTAACCAAACAGTTAACACAGTTGGGATATGGGAGAGACGTGTTCAACCTCCGGTTGGTAAGTCGTGTCCCAAGGCCCAGACTTTCTCGTTCGACTCGGGCTCGCGGACCCGGACGATTTCGACACCCAGCCCTGCGCCATCGAGGCGATCCAGCTTTTCGATGCGAAGATGAACCCGGCGTGCGCGCGGGTCGACCAGACAGGCTTGTGCCAGCCGCTCTGCCAGTGTTTCCAACAGGTTGAGGCGAGGGCCCGAGATCAGCTCCTCGATCGCACTGACGAGATCGTCATAGCTCACGACACGTTCGGCCCTGTCATCGATATAGGCAGTGTTGCGCGTGACCTCCAAGGTTACGTCGAAGCGGACACGCTGGACGACGCCTCGTTCTTCCGCGTAGGCGCCAATCTCCATCTCCCGTACGTAGTTCGTCAGGAAGATCCGATCTGCGGGCACATCTCGCGCGGGGGAGGGTTCGGCCTCGAATTGCGGGCTGCGCAGGCTCTTGTCGACCATTTGGCGGCTATCTCCCTCGCCGTTTCGATCAAGCGTAGCGGTTCTATGCGTCCGACTCAAAATGAAATTCGTCTCGAACGTGTAATGAACATTTCGGAAAAAATTCACTCTTCAGGATTGACTTCAGGTTGATTGTCCTGAAAATCTGCGGAAATCTTCAATCTTCTCGCGGAGAGAGCAAATGGACGCGTCCGGCCCCAAACCAACTCAGCCATTTGCTGCCGTTGCCGATTGGATTGTGAGGATGCGCTGGTTGTGGCTGCTCACGACGGCCGGACTGGTTGTCCTGTCGCTGGCCCGGATCGACGCGATCTGGCCCCCCAACCCCAGCGCCCGGATCTTCTTTGCCCCTGAGAACCCGGATCGTCAGGCGCTGGACCGGTTCGAGGAGACGTTCACCAAGAACGATAACCTGATGATCGTGGTGGTGCCCGACAGCGGCGAGGTTTTTTCGCCCGACACGCTGGCCGCGATTGGCGAGATCACCGAAAGGGCGTGGTTCTTGCCGCTCGTGCGGCGGGTCGATTCGCTGACGAACTTCCAGCACACGTTTGCCGTCGGGGATGATTTCGAGGTCGAGGATCTGGTCGAGGATCCTGCCAACGCCACCCAGGCCGATGCTGATCGAGCGCGGGAAATCGCTTTGAACCGGATCGAACTGGTCGGTTCCTACGTGCCGCCCAACGCCACGGATGTGACGATGGTGCAGGTGCTCTTCACGCTGCCGGGCACTGATCCCTCCAACGAAGTGCCCATGATCGTCGCCGAAGTCAGACAGCTCGTCGCCGAGATCGAGGAGAAACACGCCGTCGACATCCGCCTGACCGGCGGGATCATGATCAACAACCAGTTCGCCGTCTCGGGGCAGGAAGACTCGGCAAACCTGATCCTGCCCATGTTCGTCATCATCCTGCTGATCGTCGGGCTGGCGCTGCGGTCCATCCTGGCGACCTTCTCGGTTCTGATCGTGATCACGCTGTCGGCAATCGCGGGGCTGGGGGCGCTGGGTTGGCTGGGGACGCCGCTGAACTCGGTCACTGTGCTCGCGCCGCTCTACATCATGACGCTGGCCGTCGCCTCGGCGGTGCATGTCCTGTCAGCCTGTCGCCAACAGATGGTCGACACACCCGATCGCAGGGAATGGGTGCGCCGCGCGCTGACCGAACACATGGGCGCGATCATCATCGCTTGTGTCACCACGGCCATTGGCTTCTTCTCACTTAACTTCTCGATTTCCCCGCCTTTCCGTCAGCTTGGCAACTCGGTCGGGGTCGGGGTGCTCGCGTCGCTGGTGCTGAACCTGACGCTGCTGCCCGCGTTGATCACCTTCCTGCCGATCGGGCGCAAGACCACGCGCCCGGCTGCCTCGCGGCTGATGGACCATGTCGCCGAGTTCGTGATCGACTGGCGCAAGCTGCTGCTGCCCGGGACGTCTCTGGTAGTCGTCGCATTGGGCCTCGGGCTCACGCAGATCAAGCTGGAGGATGACTTCCTCCGTTACTTCGACGAGCGTTACGCGTTCCGGCAGGACACGGATTTCACCGAACTGCGGCTGACCGGGGTCAACAATCTGGACTATCCCCTGCCATCGGGCGGGCCGCAGGGCATCAACGAACCTGCCTATCTGGCCGAGGTCGATGCTTTTGCCACATGGCTGCGCGACCAGCCCGAGGTTTCCTACGTCGGCACGCTCACCGACACGATCAAGCGGCTGAACATGAACATGAACGGCGACGACCCCGCCTTCATGCGCCTGCCCGAGACACGGGAGGCATCGGCGAACTTCCTGTTCCTCTACGAGCTGTCGCTTGGCTATGGGATGGATCTGACCGACCGCATCGACATTGACCGCGAGATGCTGCGCGTCACGGTCTTCATGCCCAACGTCACGACCACCGAGATGCGGGATCTCACGGCCCGGTCGGGCGCGTGGCTGGCCAGCAATGCGCCGATCATCCACGCGGCATGGGAGGAGCAGTGGGCATCGACCCACCCGGGCGAGGCTATCCCGAACGTCACGCCCACGGGGATCGTGCACGTCTTCAACCTGATCTCGGAACGGGACGTGAAGGCGATGCTGCTGGGCACGACGCTGGCGCTCGCCCTCATCTCCCTGATCATCATGATGACCCTGCGAGACTTCAAGATCGGCATGCTGAGCCTGATCCCCAACCTGATCCCCGCGCTCATGGCCTTTGGCATCTGGGGATACACGGCGGGCGCTGTCACGCTGGCCATTGCGGTCGTGCTTGCCGCGACGCTGGGCATCGTCGTCGACGACACGGTGCATTTCCTGTCCAAGTACACGAAGGCCCGGCGCGAGGGGAAATCGCCCGAGGATGCCGTGCGTTACACCTTCCGGTCGGTGGGCATGGCGCTCTTTGTGACCACTCTGGGCCTTGTGGCGGGTTTTGCCGTCCTGGCGCAATCGGGTTTCGCCGTGAACGGGGACATGGCTAAGCTGACCGGGATCACTATAACACTGGCGCTGGTGGCGGATTTCCTGCTGCTGCCGGCGCTTCTCATCTGGCTGGACAAGAGGAGCTCCAAGATGTCCGTCAAGGGAACGATCACCACCGCTGTTGTCTGCATCGCCGCCTGCGCGGGTGCCTTCATGGCGCTCGACGCCCGGGCCGAGACGCCCGAGGAAAAGGGTCTCGCGATCGCAGTTGAGGCCGACCGCCGCGATCTTGGGTTCGGGGACTTCACGGCTGACGGCGAGATGGTGCTCCGCGACAAGGGCGGGCGCGAAAGCCGCCGGGTCTTCCAGAACCTGACGTTCGAGCGCGCAGAACCAAGCGTCGGGGACCTTGGGATCATCGTCTTCTCCAAGCCCCGCGACATCCGGGGCACGGGGCTTCTGACCCATGCCAACATCGAGCCGTCCGATGACGACCAATGGCTCTACCTGCCCGCCGTCAAGCGTGTGAAGCGGATCTCCAGCTCGAACCGGACGGGCAAGTTCGTCGGCAGCGAGTTCTCGTACGAAGACCTCGGCTCCCAGGAGGTCGACGACTATACCTACAAATGGGTCCGCGACGAGCCGTGCCCGACCGACGCCTCGCTGATGTGCTATGTGGTCGAGAGCTTTCCGAAGAACCCGAAGTCCGGCTACTCCAGGCGCATCGGCTGGACCGACCACGACGAATACCGCCTCCAGCATACCGAGTTCTACAACCGCCGCGGTGATCTGGAGAAGACGCTGACCTTCACGGGCTATGAGCAGTTCCTTGGCCAGTATTGGCGTGCTGCAAAGATGGCGATGGTCAACAAGCAGACCGGCAAGGAGACGGACCTTCTCTGGACGAACTACAAGTTCCGCACTGGCCTCGGCGCAGGGGACTTCGACCAGAATCGCCTGAAGGCCATGGCGCGATGAAGTCAGCCGTCGCCGGTCTGGCCGCCGCCACTCTGGTGACGGTGCCTGCCTGGGCGGAGGGGCTGGCGCCCACCGCATGGGAGGTCTTTGGCGAGGTCGAACTGGAGGGGACTTTCTTCTTCCGGGACCCGCAGTTCCAGGGCCAGGACCGCGACGGGCTGTCGGTTGCGGGGAAGACGACCCTGTTGCTCGAATGGCTGGACGGCGATGCGACCTTCAAGCTCACGCCCTTCGCGCGCTATGACATCGTGGATGATCGCCGCACGCATTGGGACATCCGCGAGGCCAAGCTGGACTATCAGACCGGCGATTGGTCCTTCACCGTCGGCGCAGATACCATCTTTTGGGGCAAGACCGAGGTGCAGCACCTCGTCGACATCATCAACCAGACCGACGCGGTCGAGGATCTGGACGACGAAGACCGCCTTGGCCAGCCGCTTCTCCGTGTTGGATATCTGTCGCCGGTCGGCGAGTTCTCGGCTTTCTACATGCCCTACTTCCGCGAGCGGACGTTTCCCGGCACCTCCGGGCGCCTGCGCTCCAACCCGCCGGTCAACACGGCGCTGCCCCTCTACGACACCGATGCCGAGGAATGGACGCCCTCGTTCGCGCTGCGCTATTCGGGCGTCTTTGGGGATGTCGATCTCGGCCTCTCCGCCTTTCACGGTCTCGGGCGGGATCCGGCGTTCTTCTTCGATCCGGCGCTGGGCGTCGTGCGGCCGTTCTACGAGCTCATCACCCAGACGGGCCTCGACATCCAGTACACGACCGAGGCGACGCTCTGGAAAGGCGAGGCGATCTGGCGCGGCGGCCAGCGCAACGCCCAGTTCCGCGAGGAGAACTTCGTCGCGCTCACCGGCGGGCTTGAGCATACGCTCTTCGGAGTCTTCGACGATGCTGATCTGGGCCTGATCTTTGAATACGCCTGGGACAGCCGGGGAGATGATGCGCTCACACCGTTCCAGAACGACGCGATCGGCGGGCTTCGGCTGGCCCTCAACGACCCACAGGACACCGCTATCCTGCTGACGGCCGCCGTCGACGTCGAGGACGCATCGACCACCCTGCGACTCGAGGCCGACCGCCGCATCGCCGAGGACTGGACCATCGCCGTCGAAGGCCAGGCGTTCCTGGGTCAGGATCGGTCGACTGCGGCCGGCGCCTTTGCAGACGACTCGTTTGTTCGGGTAAAGCTTACGTACTTCTTCGGGGTGGAGTGATCCATGGCGCCTCAGGCAAGGACGGCGGAGAGCCAGACGGAGGCCACCAAGGCCGAGATCCTGCGCCACGCGCACGACCTCTTTGCGCACTATGGCTTCTGGAAGACAAACATCGGCGATATCGCCAAGTGCTGCGAGATGTCGCCCGGCAACCTCTACCGCTACTTCCGCAACAAGCAGGCGATCGGGCTCGCCGTTGTCGGCCAGTACTTCGCGCAGGCGGAGACGGCCATGGAGACCCCGCTTCTCCTGCCCGGTGGCACGACCGAAGAACGCATCCGTGCCTTCGTGACGACCGGCATCCAGCACATGAAGGACGAGGTCGAGCAGGATCCCAAGATCGTGGAACTGGCCGAGTTCCTGATGAACGACGATGACGGGATGGAGCTTCTGCACACGCACATCGCGTGGAAGCGTCGGCTCCTTGCACGGGAGATCGAGCGTGGCATCGCCTCGGGCGAGCTTCGACCCTGCGATCCGGAGCAGACGGCTGCAACGCTCCTCAACGCGCTCAAGGTTTTCTGGATGCCCACCACGCTCAGCATGTGGCGCGATCCCCAGACGATCGTTCCCGAGCTCAACGCGATCCTCGATCTCATGTTCGGCGGTCTGCGGGATTGATCTCGATCGTCGCGGCTGGGCGCCCGCCCGAGCGAGCCCCGGATGGGGCGTAGCGAGACGGGGTAATCTTCGGACCGCTTGCGGTACGAAGCCCGTTTGCCTTGTTGCCCTGCGTCAGACGGCGGCCCCTTCGCCCTCCAGCAAGGCGATCAGGCGCAGCATCCGGTCGCCCGCCACATGCAGTGTGTCGAGCAGACCCTCGTCCAACTCGTCCTCCCGTCCCGGGCGCATCGACCGCAGGCGGTCCGACAGGAAGACCGCCAGGGCCCGGTAGAACCGCGCGGCGAAGGCGTCGTTGCGGCGGAACTCCTCCAGCAACGCCTGACGCGGCACGGCCAGCACACGAGCTTCGGTCTTGGCACGCACGTCTGCCGAGGGCGGTTGCTTCTCGACAAAGGACATCTCGCCCGCGACGTCGCCTGTGCCAAGCTCCGCCACCTCGGTGCCGCCGACCAGCACCGACAGCTTGCCGTCGGTGATGATGAACAGATCCTCCAGCGGTGCTCCCTCGGCAATCAGCGTCTCGCCCACCGAGATCTTC
Organism: Pseudomonadota bacterium; assembly: GCA_039033215.1. Classification (GTDB taxonomy): domain Bacteria; phylum Pseudomonadota; class Alphaproteobacteria; order Rhodobacterales; family Rhodobacteraceae; genus Thermohalobaculum. Next base: position 18,419 of record JBCCDA010000019.1, read on the forward strand.
CGCAGGTCTCCCTTCCGGGCCAGCCAGATCAGATCCTGATCCAGAAGATCGCCCAGAATGTAGAGGGATTTGCGCATGTCCTACTCCTCGGTTAGCTGCCGGCGGGCAAGGTCGGCGAAGGCGCCCTCCAGCCGCATGAGCTCGTCGAATGTGCCCTGCTCGACGAACCGCCCGTTCTGCAGCACGCAGATCCGGTCCGCATGACGCACCGTCGACAGGCGGTGCGCGATCGTCACCCGCGTGACGTCCAGCATATCCAGCGTCTCGCTCACCACGGCCTGCGTCGTGTTATCCAGCGCGCTGGTGGCCTCGTCGAAAAACAGGATGTTCGGCTGCGCTGCAAGCGCCCGCGCGATCAGGATGCGTTGGCGCTGCCCGCCGGATAGCGCCCCCGCCCCCTCGGTGATCGGGGTGTGGATCCCCATCGCGAAGTATTCGAGGTCACGCTTCAGCCCGGCCTTCGCGGCGGCGACAAGGCAGTCCTCCAGCGACGCGGTTCCGGCACCGCGAATGTTCTCGAGGATCGAGCCCGCGAACAGCTGGCTTGCCTGGAGCACGACCCCGATCTGACTGCGCACCCGGGTGAGGTCCAGCCGGCTGAGATCCTGCCCATCGTAGAGGATCGCCCCCCGCTGCGGGCTCTCGAACCCCAGGAGCAGACGCAGCAGCGTGGATTTGCCCGAGCCCGAGCCCCCCACGATCGCCATGTGCTCGCCGGGGCGGACGCGGAAGTCCAGCCCGTCCAGAACCGCTGGCAGGCCGGGTCCATAGGCAAACACGATCTCGGAGCCTTCGATATCCCCGGTCAGCCGCCCCGGATCGCCGCGCCCGGGATCGACCTCGGTTTCGGCTTCCAGGATCGGGCGCGCGCGTTCGACCAGCGGCTGGGCAGAGTAGATCTCCAGCATTGCCTGGCTCAGCCCCACGAAGGCGCCCTGGAAGGACCCGAAGGCGGCGAGGAACCCGATGAAGATCCCGGCGGGCGCGTCCACCGCCGCCAGCGCGCCTGCCCCCGCGAACAGGAACATCAGCGTCAGCGTCTGGTAGGCGTCTGCGAAGGCGCCGAAGTTCACGCCGACGATCCCGGCGCGCACACCCGCCGCCCGCTCGCGGCCGTAGACATCTAGCCAACGGTCGAGCGCGCGGTCCTCCGCCGCCGAGGCACGGAGCTTCCCGATACCGTCCAGCGTCTCGTAGGTCAGGCTGGCGATCTCTCCATCCAGTGTCGCGGCTTCGCGGATCGCCTCCATCTGCAGGACCCGTGCCAGGACGACCGCCACAATGTAGCCGGCGACCAGCGCCAGGCCGATCAGGGCAAGCCGGGTGTCGTAGGTGAACAGCACGATCAGATAGGCGACGGACAGCACCGCGGTCAGCCCGGCGCTCATCAGGATCGAAACCGCCAGCTGGCGCATCGCCTCGACATTCTCCAGCCGCTGGTTCAGGTCGCCCGCGCCAAAATCCTTGAAGAAGCGCGTCGGCAATCGCAGAATCCGGTCGGTGAGCGCCGCCCCAAGGACCGTGGCGCCCCGACCTTCAATGCGCGTGGTGGCGATTGAGCGCGCGCTCTGGATCACGGCCGAGATCAGGGCTGCGCAGCCCAGCGCGACTCCCACGGCAATCAGCAGCCCGGCCATGCCCGCGGGCACGATGTCCGAGAGCAGCCACGCCGTGGCCAGCGGAACCAGGATCCCCAGCCCTGCCGCGACCGCGGCCGCCATGGCCGAGATGATCGCGTCGCGCCGGTTCCCCTGCCGCATGACGTGGAAGGCCAGCGACCAGAGACCCCGCACCCGCCGGGGCAGGGGCGAAGACACCGTGTAGGCGGTATGGGCATACCGCTCGGCCGTCTGCCCGGTCAGGCGCTTGCCGTCGGGATCGCGGTAGCTCTTGCCATCCCAGATCAAGGCATGATGGCGTGCGTCCTTGGCCAGATGGGCGATCAGGGGGCCGTGGTCGCGGGCATGCCACCCGGCCTCGAGCGTGATCTGCCGGGCGCGCAGCCCCCCGACCCGACAAAGCGCGGGCAGCGGCAGGTCACTGGCCCCTGCCGTCAATGGTGGCAGATCTTCCGGCTTCAACCCGATGGATCCGGCAATCGCGCGGACGGCGGCGATGCGGTCGGCCCCGGTGCTGTCGGCAAGGACGGGATCGCCACTCAGGCGGGCCACGGTCGCCAGATCGGCGGCCTTGGCGTGTGCCTCGAAGATTGCGGCGAACGCCTCGGTCTGGGCCACAACAGCCGGCAGAAGCTGCTCCGGGCCAAGCTCCGCACTGGTCCGCACGGTGATCCGACCATGCCCGCGGCAGAGCGCCCAGAGAGGTCCCGTGATCGCGACAAGGCCGGGGGTAACGACGCCGTCGCCGGCCCCGCATGGGTCCAGGGTCACCCCCTCCTCCGGCGCGATCCACCGCACGCCGTGGCGTGAGACCAGCTTCGTTCCATCGGCGATATCCATGGGGCCAAGCGCGATCTCCACTGCCTGGGGCGCCGTCCCGGATGACCGCCCGGCGATACTGTCGATCCAGCGGTCGGCGGCGGGCGTCAGATCGGCTTGGGCTGGCAGCGGGCGCAGCCGTGCCGGGGTCTGGGTGACCAGATGCACCTCGGCCGCGGCGCCCGGCCCGACGGGGAAGACGACCCCGCCGGTCTCCACCACCGCGAGCAGGCGGCGCCCGCCTGACCAGACGAGATAGGCCTCGATCTCACCGTCGGAGACTTCCCAGGCAGCCCCGGGCGGCAGGGGGACGGGCGCGCCGCCCTCCAGCGCCAACTCCTCCGGCGAGGGGAGCGGGGCGTCGGACTGGAACCGCGCGACCATCTCAGGCCTCGATCAGGCGGGCATAGGTGCCGCCCGCCGCCATCAGCGCTTCGTGACGGCCTCTTTCGGCGACGCGCCCGCGCTCCAGCACCAAAATCTCGTCGCAGTCACGGATGGCGGACAGGCGATGCGCGATCACCACGCAGGTGGCCCCCCGCTGGCGGATCGCTTCCATCACCTTGAGCTCGGTCACGGGGTCGAGCGCCGAGGTCGCTTCGTCCAGGACCACGATCGCCGGGTTCGTGGCCAAAGCCCGCGCAATCTCGATCCGCTGGCGCTCGCCACCCGAGAAGTTGCCGCCCCCCTCCGCGATCTCGGCGTCATAACCGCCGGGTCGGGCCGAGATGGTCGCGTGGATCTGAGCATCGTGCGTCGCGCGGATGATATCCGCCTCGGGCACCGTCGCATCCCAGAGCGTCAGGTTCTCGCGCACCGTTCCGGCAAACAGCTTCACCTCCTGGCGGACATAGGCCAGCCGCGTCGCCACAGCCTCGCGCGACCAGTCGCCATGCGGGCGCCCGCCGATCTCGATCGTCCCGGCGCGCGGCTGCAATTGTCCCGTGATCAGCTTGCCCACGGTCGACTTGCCCGACCCCGAGGCACCGACCAGCGCCACCCGGGACCCCGGCGCAAGCTCGAGATCCAGACCATCGATCAGCGGTGGCTCCAGCGGTGCATAGCCGAATGTCACGCCAGACAGTGTGATGCCGCCGCTCGGCAGGGCATCCGTGATCGCAGGCCGCGAGGGCGCGAAAGCGGGATCGACCTCCTGCTCCAGCACGTCGTCGAGGCGCTGGGTGAACGACCGGAGCTGCTGAAGCTCGGCGCCGAACCCCGCCAGCCCCGCGACCGGCGCCGCGAAGGACGCGGCCAGCGACTGCAACGCGACGAGCTCGCCCAGCGTCAGGTCCCCCTGCATGACCGCCCAGCCCCCCCAGATCAGCACGGTCACGGCGATCAGCGCGGACAGGAGACCCGGGATCGGCGCAAACCAGGCCGAGATGCGTGCCGCGGCCTGCGTGCCGTTGGTCACATTCGCCAGCAGCCCGGTCCAGCGGGCAAACAGCATATCCTCGGCGCCCGAGGCCTTGAACGTCTCCATGTCGCGCAGGCCCGCGACCCGGGCACCCATCATCTTGCCCTGCTCGATCGAGATCTTGCGGTAGCGTTCGGACATCACGCGGGTCGAGGCGAGGAGCACGATCACGTTGACCGCCGCCAGCGCCACGACCGTCAGCGCAATGGGCATGTGGTAGACCATCATCGCGGCGAAAAAGAGCGTCGCCGTGATCACGTTCAGCGCGGCCTTCGCCAGATCACCGGTCAGGAGCGCCACCAACCCCTCGTTCAGGCGCATCCGGTCGGCGATCTCGCCCGCGAAGCGTTGCTCGAAGAAGGCGATCGGCAGGCGCAGCATGTGCCCGAAGAGCTTGCGCCCCGTGCTCAGCGTCATCGCCTCGCGCAGGCGCAGCAACGCCAGGCCCTGTGCGCGGATCAGGATCAGCCGCACCAGCGCCGTCAGCGCCATCCCGATCAGGAGCGGCACAAGCCAGTCGTCCAGCGCCCGGACCAGCACATAGTCGACGAAGACCTGGCTGAAGACGGGCACGATGATGCCTGGGATCACGAGCGCCAGCGCCGCGAGGAACACGTAGAAGATCGCCCCCCGAAAGCCCCGCGTGCGGGCGACAAGCGATGGGACAAGGGGCGGTCGGGTGTCGCCGCGGCTGAACTCCTCGCCCCGCTCGAAGCAGAGGACGACGCCGGTGAAGCTGTCCGAGAATTCCTCAAGCGTTTCGGTGCGCCGCCCCGACGCCGGATCGTTGAGGTAGATCCTGTCGCCCGAGACGCCCTCGACCACCAGAAAGTGGTTGAAGTTCACGAAGGCGATCATGGGCCCCGCCATCTCTGCGAGGTGATGGGGCTCGGCCTTCATGCCCTTGGCCTTCAGCCCGAAGGTCCGCGCGGCTTTCAGGAGCGAGGACGCCTTGGCCCCGTCCCGGCTGACCCCGCAGAGGTTGCGCAATTCGTCCAGCGGCGCGAACCGCCCGAAGTGGCCGAGGACCATGGCGAGCGAGGCGGCCCCGCATTCCGCGGCCTCGAGCTGCAGGACGCTGGGGGTCCGTGCACGCCTGGAGAAGAGGCCTAGCAAGCGGTGAGGTCCGTCGGCGCGCGCATCACCCGCCCCCGCCCGCCATGGCTTGCGTCGCACCGGGGATGACCAGATCGATGATCGGGCGTTCCTCGATGACCACCTTGCCCTCCAGCAGCGTGCCCGCGCCGACCCCGCCCGTGGGTCCCTGCGAGGCTGACCAGGCGAAACCGGTGGGGGTGTCGGGGTCGAGCTTCAGGCTGAGGCGCACCTCGATCGGCGCACCGCCGAGCGAGAGTTGTTCGACCAGCTGGTCGTTCTGGAGCACGCGGCGCATCCCTTCGGGCGTGGCAGGCAGCGGCGAGACCGAGACGACCTCGGCCACGATATGCCCATAGACCTCCTTCTCGACGGTCGTGGGCGCGATCTCGGCGATCATGCCGATCTCGACGCGTTTGCCGTCGGCGGGGGGCACGTACATCAGCGCCTGCAGGTCACGGCCCAGCACATCGGGCGCCAAGGTCGCCAGCGCCCCGCCAGCCGGAAGCACGTCGCCGGGGTTGACCTTGATCTCGACCACCTGCCCGTCACGGGTGGCGGTGATGACCTTCTCCTCGTCCAGCTGGGCCCCGATCCTGGCGATCTTGCGCTGCTGTTCCTCGATCGACAATCGGTCCTCGAGCAGCTCGAACGACCGGTCGGCTTGTCGCTCGGCCGCTTCCAGTCCGATAGTCTGGGCATCGACGTCGAGACCGGAAATACGCTCCTCGAGGTCCGCCACGGCGATCTGCGCTTCGATCACCCGCAGCTCCGGGATCACCCCGCGCTCGGCCAGGGGCGCCAGCTTTTCGGCGCGGTCCCGCAACAGGAGCAGCCGATCGCGCAGGGCGGCCTGCGTTGCCTCGATGGTGGCAAGGCGCCGGGCATCGGCATCGGCCTCCCGCTCGGCGCGTGCTTCATGGGCCGCTTCCAGACGGACGTAGCGGTCCTGCAGATCTTCCAGCTGCGCTTCGGCCCCCGCGAGTTCCCGCCGCAGTTCCGACCGTGAGAGGGTCGCTACCACCTGGCCGGCCTCAACCATGTCGCCGGGTGCGATCCTGACTTCCTCGAGCAATCCGCCCTGGGCCGACGCCAGTTCCACCAGTCCCGCCCGGTCGATCAGTATGCCCTGCGCACGCACTTTCATGGGCGCCTTGGTCTGCACTGCCCAGGCAAGCCCCGCGACCAGCGCCACGAGAAACGCGCCAAGCACCATCCAGCCGGACGCTCCGACCAGCCGGGTCGGCCGGTCCGTTCGCTCCGGACTTGCCATGCGCTCCAACGCTGCCTTGCGGAAGATCTCCCGCGCCATCGGCGCCCCCTCAGCCCTTTCAACCCGCTCTCGCGGCGTGAAGCGTACCGCAGAACCCTATGGCGACAAAGAAAAACGGGCCCGCCGCCAGGAGGCAGCAGGCCCGAATGTCCGGCGCGTGTGGGTCGGCTCAGGCGTGGGCGGGTGTGCCCATCGGCTTCGGCTCGCGCCCGTTCGTGCCGTTGTCATAGGCCGACCAGTCGGTGATGTCGGGGTAGAATTCCTTGCGCCACCGGTCGACACGGGCGTCCATGACCCGGTGCCAGATCGGGGGGTTGACCGCGAAGAAGATCATCAGCGCATAGCCGAACGGCAGCTGGGGCGCTTCCTTCCAGGGGTAGTGCTGGAGCAGCGGGAAGCGGCGGTCGGGCCGGTAGTGGTGATCCGAGTGGCGCTGCAGATTGATCAGGAACCAGTTCGAGACCGACTGCGACGCGTTCCACGAATGCTGCGGCCCCACCCGCTCGAACTTGCCGTTGCCCAGATAGCGGCGGGTCAGCCCGTAATGCTCGACGTAGTTGACGGCTTCCAGCTGGTAGATCGCCATGAAGGCCTGGAACCCGAAGAGCGCGAGGCCCCAGGTGCCGCCCAGCGCGTAGCAGATGCCCAGCCAGAAGGCCAAGCCACCCATGTAGCGCCACCAGGGGTTGGTGTGGTGCCAGAGCGGGCGGCCACGTTTTGCAAGCCGCTCGCGGTCGATCTGCCATGCGTGCACGATCGTGCCGACGACGGCGCGCACGAAGAACGCGAAGAAGCTCTCACCTTTTCGTGCGGTCACGGGATCCTGCGGTGTGCCCACGGTGATGTGATGGCCGTAGACGTGCTCGGTCGCGAAGTGGCCGTAACCGACCATGGTCAGGAGATAGTCGCCTGCCAGCCGCTCCCACTTGTTGCGCTGGTGCGACAGCTCGTGCGCAAATGTGATGCCGACACCGCCCGTGGCGACGCCGAGGCCCAGTGCGACACCGATACCTTCGCCGGTGGTCAGGTGGCCGGGGATCGTCATCTGGTACATGGCATAGAGGAACAGCACCGTCTGCAGCGGCACCCAGGACCAGGTGACCATATTGTACCAGGTCAGCAGCTTGCCTTCAGTGGCGGGGTCCATGTTCTTCGTGTTCAGACCCATCACGCGGTCGAGCAGGGTCACAGCGACCCAGCCCCAGAAGAAGGGCAGCGCGATCCACCATCCCCCAAAGGTCGCCGCCAGGGCGACGAGCGGGATCGTGATATAGGACACGAAAAACGGTAGGGCTTTCAGGAACATCTATGGCTTCCCTTCGGGCTGTGCCGGGATATTAGGCGCACAGTCCTCCCCCGACAACGGATCATTCTCGGGGTTGGAAGTGGCAGTATGGTTAATTCATGAAAGTTAAGCCCGGGTTAATCGCGCGGCGGTTTCGCTGGCGAGGCCGTCGGAAAGCCTGCCTTCCGAAGGTCGACCTCGGTGGCGCACACTTGGCATACGTTTGGCATACACAAGTCATACGCTTGGCATACACGGGTTTTCACGGCGCAGGTGTGACCAACTTGAGCACCTTGGCGAACACCGTCGGCATCGCCGCCGCTGCTTGTGGCAGGGCGCGTGAGGGACCCGGAAGCCTGTCGAGCGTGGCCAGATGCACGACAAGGCGCAGGTGGAAGTGCGTAAACGTGTGCCGAACTTCGCCAACTTCCCGCCAATCGGCCGGGAAGGGTGGAACCGGGTCCGGGTCGTCGGACCACTCCGATGTCGGAACCGCCAACATCCCGCCCAAAAGGCCCTTGTCAGGGCGTGTGGTGGTGAGGACATGGCCCTCGCCGTCCATGGCCACCCAGGCATGGCCCATCCGTACAGGCTTGGTTTTCTTGGGCTTTTTGCGGGGCAGCTGATCGGCAATACCCTTGGCCCGCGCCGCACAGGGCTCTCGCCAGGGGCAGATACCACAAGCCGGGCTGGTTGGCGTGCAGATGGTGGCGCCGAGATCCATGACCGCTTGCGCATAATCCCCCGGGCGCGTCTCGGGGGTCATCTGCGCGGTCAGTTCCCGCAGCTCGGGCTTGGCATCCGGCAGCTCGGTCTCGACGGCGAAGATGCGGGCCATCACCCGCTCGACATTACCGTCCATGACGGCTGCCGGGCGGTCGAAGGCGATCGCCGCGATGGCCGCAGCGGTGTAGGGACCGACGCCGGGCAGTTCCCGCAACGCTTTCTCATCATTGGGAAAAATCCCGTCATGATCCCGCACGACCGCCTCGGCGCAGGCGTGTAGGTTCCGCGCCCGGGCGTAGTATCCGAGGCCCGCCCACTCCGCCAGAACGTCCTCACGCGGGGCCGCCGCCAGGGCCCCGACCGTGGGCCAGAGCCGGGTGAATTTGGCGAAGTAGGCCTTGACGGTGGCAACGGTGGTCTGCTGCAGCATGATCTCGGACAGCCATACCCGGTAGGGGTCCGTCACCACCCCCCGGGCCCGGTCCGCCGGGGCCACCCGCCAGGGCAGGTCGCGGGCGTGGCGATCATACCAATCCAACAAATCGCTCGCGCTCGCTCGCGGGGTTGTGATCATATGTTCCAAGCTCTCGCCCCTTGCACCCGCTAGGATACTCGTCGAAGACATCTGCGACGCCGACCCGGACCTGATAACGGAGAGACCAGCTAGGCCATGGCCCGACGCCGCGATACCGATAGCCCGACACCTACACCGGCACGCCGCAACGGCAAGCCGTTCCATCGCGCGTCGCGCACCGCGCGGGCGGCGCTGACGCGGGTGGCCAGCAGTGCCGGGTTCGCCGAAGCGGACGTTCTGATGCGTTGGGCCGAGATCGTGGGCGCCGATCTCGCACCCCGCTGCCGGCCCGTAAAGGTCACATATGGCGGGAAAAAATCGCTCGGCGCCACGCTGGTCGTCCAATCCGACTCGGGCCGTGCGCCGGAGGTCGAGCACCTGTCGCCCGCGATCATCCAGCGGGTGAATCAGTTCTACGGCTACCGCGCCATCTCGCGCATACGGATCTCGCAATCAAGCATCCGGGGCGGGTTTGCCGAAGGGCAAAGCGCCTTCCAAGGCCCCGATGCGACCCCCACCGCCGCAGAGCTTGAGACGGCCGAGCGCATGGCCGAGGGCGTTCAATCCGCCGGCCTGCGCGCCGCACTGTCGCGAATGGGCGCCAATGTCCTTGCGCAGGCGCGAACCAAACCCACTTCTGACAACAGTTGACAGCAACGAGGACGCCCATGAGCTCTCAGACCCGCCGTACCGTCATGCTTGGCCTTTCGGCTGCGCCGCTTGTGACTGCCCTGCCAGCCTTCGCGGCCGAAGAACCCGCAGCCGCGGCGACCGCGGTGCCATTCGATGGCGATGTCATCATCGGCGACAAGGATGCGCCCGTCACGGTATACGAGTATGTCTCGTACACCTGCGGGTATTGCGGGCGGGTCCACCAAACCGTGTGGCCGGAGATCAAGGCAACCTATGTCGACACAGGCAAGGTGAAGTTTGTGCTGCGCCCGTTCTACCGCAACACGGTCGACCTGGATGTCGATATACTGTCGCGCTGCGGAGGCGAGGAAGCCTTCTATCCGCTGGCCGATGTCTACCTCAACACGCAGTCCGTCTGGACCCGTCACGAGGACATTCCGGGTGCGGTGCGCCAGATCGCCCGACGTGCCGGCATGCCGGAGGCGCGGATCGACGCGTGCCTGGATGACTACGACTTCAAGAAGACGCTGGTCGAGAGCTTCCGCGAGAACGCGGCCGCCCATGACGTGCAGTCCACGCCCACCTTCGTGATCGGCAATACCGTGCATCGCGGCCTGATCTCGGTCGAGGGTTTGGCCGAGATCATCGACTCGGAGCTTGGTGCTTAGGCTGCTGCGCTACATCTTGCGGCTTTCCTGTGGATAAGCACTAGATCGACATGGAACGCCGTTGACAGAACCTGCGCTCAGGGCTCCAATAGGAAGCTGGTGTTTCCCGTGAGGGGTTCTGCGTGCAGTTTACCCGGCTCAGGCTGAGCGGCTTCAAGTCCTTCGTCGATCCCACCGATCTGGTGATTTCGACGGGGCTTACGGGTGTGGTCGGGCCAAACGGCTGCGGCAAATCCAACCTGCTCGAAGCGCTGCGCTGGATCATGGGCGAGAACCGCGCCAAGCAGATGCGCGGCGCGGGCATGGACGATGTCATCTTCGCGGGGACCGAGTCGCGGCCCGCGCGGTCGTCGGCGACGGTGGAGCTGGTCGTCGACAACGGCGAGCGTTTGGCGCCCGCGCAATTCAATCAGGACGACAAGCTGGAGATCTCGCGCCGGATCACGCGTGAGGTTGGTTCGGCCTACCGCATCAACGGCAAGGACGTGCGCGCGCGCGATGTGCAGATGCTCTTCGCCGATGCCTCGACAGGCGCGCATTCCCCCGCACTGGTCCGGCAGGGCCAGATTTCGGAGCTGATCAACGCCAAGCCCAAGGCGCGGCGGCGGGTTCTGGAAGAAGCGGCCGGGATCTCCGGCCTCTACCAGCGGCGCCACGAAGCCGAGTTGAAGCTGAACGGGACCGAGACGAACCTCGCGCGCGTCGACGATGTGCTCGATCAGTTGCGTGGACGCCTTGGTGCGCTGGAGCGTCAGGCGGGACAGGCGCGGCGCTACCGCCAGATCTCCGAGGATCTTCGCCGCGCGCATGCCGTTCTTCTCTTCCTGCGCTGGCACGTGGCCGAAACCGATCGCGCCGCAGCCGATGCTGCGCTGACGGAGTCGACGACGACGGCGGCCAGGGCCGAGGCGACGGCGCGGGACGCGGACCGTGCCCGGCACGAGGCGGCTACAGCGCTCCCCGCCCTGCGCGAGGAGGAGACCGTTGCGGCGGCGATCCTCCAACGCCTGGCGATCGAGCGGGATCAACAGGGCGAACGGGAAGATCGGGCGACGCGCGAGATCGAGACGCTGGCCGCCCGGGCTCGACAGCTTGGCATGGACATCGAACGCGAGGAGACGCTGCAGCGCGATGCCGGTGGCACGATCTCGCGGCTCGAAGGCGAGGATGCGGAGCTCTCAGGCGCCATTGATGGCCAGGCCGACGCTCAGGCCGAGGCGGCGGAGGTTGCCCGGCAGTCAGGTGAAGCGCTGTCTGAACAGGAAACCAAGCTCGACCGCCTGACCGAGGAGGCGGCCCGGCTCGCCGCCCGGACCGCGGCGGCGGAGCGCCGGCGGGACGAAGCCGTCGCAGCCCACACGCGCCTGTCCGCCGAGATCGAACAGGCCGAATCCGCGCTGACCGATCTGGACAGCCGGATCGCCGAGGCGGAGGCCACGTTTACGCGCTTGACTGAGGAGGCCGAGCAGGCTCGCACGTCCGCTCAGGAAGCCGAAACCAGGTTGTCTGATGCCGAAACCGCCCGCGCCGCGGCACAGGAAACCGAAGGCGAAACCCGGGCCGCGCTGGCGGATGCCGAAGGCGAGACCGGCGCCCTGTCGGCAGAGGTTCAGGGGCTGGAGCGGCTGCTGGCGCGCGACACCAAGGATGGTGCGAAGCTGATTGATCAGATCACCGTCGCGCCGGGTTTCGAGGCTGCGTTGGGATCGGCGCTGGGCGATGACCTCTCGATGGAGCCGACGGATGCCGGCACGGGATGGCACAGGCTGACCGCTTACGACACGGCGCAGCCATTGCCTGACGGCGCCACCCCGCTGTCCGATCATGTCGAGGCGCCGGGGCTGCTGGCCCGCCGGCTGTCGCAGATCGGGCTGACCGATGCCGCGCAGGCGGAGGCGGTGCAGGCCGATCTCTTGCCCGGGCAGCGGATCGTTACCAGCGACGGGGATCTGTGGCGCTGGGATGGTCTCTGCATCCGGGCAGGCGATGCGCCAACGGCGGCTGCGCTGAGGTTGCAGCAGCGGAACCGGCTTCGGTCGCTAGCCTCGGCCCTGGAGCGAGCGGAGGCGTTGAAGGCCAAGGCGCGCGACGCCCAGGAGAAGGCCCGCGACAATCTGAACGCAGCCAACCGGGCCGAGATTGCAGCGCGCGACGCCCGAAGGCAGGCCGACACACAAGCGGCGGAGGGGTCGCGTGCCCTGAACCGGGCCGAAGCCGATCTGGGTTTGACCAAGTCCAAACGGATCAGTCAGGCCGATTCGATCGAGGCACGGGAGGCAGAGCGCACCGCCGCCAGCGCTGCCGTCGCGGAGGCTGAAGCGACCTTGGCCGATCTGGCGGATGTGACCGAGGCCCGCCGCGCCGTCGACGTGCAACGCGGCGAAGTTGACCTCGCGCGCACGGCCATGCTGTCGGCCCGGGCCCAGGCCGATGAGCTGCGCCGCACGGCGATCAGTCGCGAGAAGAGGCTGGCCGAGGTTCGCCGCGAACTCGGCATCTGGCAGGACCGGTTGGAGAACGCAGGCACACGGATCGCCGAACTGACCAAGCGCGCGGACGAGACGGCGGCGCGCCAAGCCGAGATCGCAGAGGTTCCAGCGACACTCGCCGAGCGGCGGGAAAAACTGGATGGCGAGATCGGAGCGGCCGAGTCCCGGCGTTCGAAGGCTGCCGATGCTCTGGCCCAGGCCGAGAACACGGTCCGAGACGCGGAAACCGCGGCCCGAGAGGCCGAACGCGTGGCCGGTGAGCGCCGCGAAGCGCGGGCCCGGGCCGAAGCGGTGCTGGAAGGCATGGTTGCGCGGGTTACCGACGCCGCCGAGGAGATCGCGACCGAGCTGGATCTGACACCGGACGCGATCCTCGAGAAGCTCGACACGACGGCCGACGCCTTGCCGTCGGTGGACGCCGCCGACGCCGATGTCGCAAAGCTGCGCCGCCAGCGCGATGCCCTGGGTGCCGTCAACCTTCGCGCCGAAGAAGATGCGGCCGAGGTCCGGGACGAGTTGGAGACGCTGAGTGCGGAGAAGGCCGATCTCGACGAGGCCATTGCGAAGCTGCGCACGGGCATCGCCGAGTTGAACCGCGAAGGGCGAGAGCGGCTGATCGCTGCGTTCGAGACGGTGAACACCCGGTTTGGGACGCTGTTCCAGCATCTCTTCGGTGGCGGTGAGGCCCGGCTTGTGATGGTTGAGTCGGATGACCCGCTGGATGCAGGGCTGGAGATCCTCTGCCAACCACCGGGCAAGAAGCTGTCGACCCTCTCGCTTCTGTCGGGCGGGGAGCAGACCCTGACCGCGCTCAGCCTTATCTTCGCCGTTTTCCTGGCCAATCCGGCGCCGATCTGCGTGCTCGACGAGGTCGATGCGCCGCTGGACGATTCGAACGTGACACGGTTCTGTGACCTCCTGGACGAGATGTGCCGCAGGACGGAGACGCGATTCCTGATCATCACCCACCACGCGATCACGATGAGCCGGATGGACCGGCTGTTCGGGGTCACGATGGTCGAGCGCGGTGTCAGCCAGCTGGTGTCGGTCGATCTGGCCCGCGCGACTGATCTGGTCGACGCGTAAGGCGCGGCACGCAAGCCATCGGCATGTCGATTTGGTAGCCGCCTGCGGCGGGGTGCGCTTGATCCCGCGACCGCGCATCGCGCATGCTTGTCGGCGGCCAAGGAGGACCCTCATGCAGAACGCGAACATCATCTGGGATCACGTGGACGAGCACCAGGAGGCCTTCATCGGTCTCTCCGACCGTGTGTTCGATGTGCCCGAGACGCTCTATGCCGAGGTCAAATCTGCTGCCGAGCACCGCGCGATGATCGAGGCGCAGGGGTTCGCGCTGACCGAGAACGCCGCAGGCATCCCGACTGCTGTCCTGGGTGAGGCAGGAGACGAAGGCCCCGTCATTGCGATCCTTGGTGAGTTCGATGCGTTGCCGGGGCTGAGCCAGGTTCCCGGCGTGGCCGAGCATCAGCCAATCCAGGATGGCGGCAATGGCCACGGCTGCGGGCACAACCTGCTGGGCGCGGCGGCCCTGCTCGCGGCGACCGCGGTCAAGGACTGGCTGGCCGCGACCGGTACCAAGGCCCGCGTGCGCTACTATGGCTGCCCGGCCGAGGAAGGCGGGGCGGCCAAGACCTTCATGGTGCGCGACGGGCTGTTTGACGACGTGGACGCCGTGATCTCGTGGCACCCGGCCACCTTCACCGCCGTGAACCGGGCGAACTCGCTGGCCAATACGCGGATCGATTTCACGTTCCATGGCAAGGCCGCCCATGCGGCGGCCGCGCCGGAGCTTGGCCGCTCGGCGCTTGATGCGGTCGAGCTGATGAACGTCGGCGTCAACTACATGCGCGAGCACATGCCCGACGATGCCCGTGTGCATTATGCCTATCTGGATGTGGGCGGTGCTGCGCCGAACGTCGTGCAGCATCGTGCCACGGTACGTCAGTTGATCCGCGCCCGCGATTTGCCGGGGCTGGCCCAACTGGTCGATCGCGTGAGGAAGATCGCCGAGGGCGCGGCCCTGATGACCGAAACGCGGGTCGAATCCAAAGTCTTCTCGGCGGTCTCGAATCTGCTGGGCAACAGCCCGCTCGAACGTGCGATGCAGGCCGAGATGGATCAACTCGGCCCTGTCCCCTTCGATGCGGATGACCGCGCCTTTGCGGCCAAGATCCAGGAAACCCTGACGCCCGACGATATCGCCGCGAGCTTTCGCCGGGTGGGCCTGACACCCGAACCGGGTCAGCCGCTGTGCGATTTCGTGGCGCCGCTGGATGCCCCGGGCGAGGGTGGCGAGGGCTCCACGGATGTCGGGGACGCAAGTTGGGCGGCGCCGTGTGTACAGGCCCGCGTTGCAACCTGTGCCGTCGGCACGCCGTTTCACACCTGGCAGGTAGTCGCGCAGGGCAAGGCGCCCGCTGCGCACAAGGGCATGGTCTATGCGGCCAAGGTGATGGCGGCGACGGCGAAACGGGTCATCGAGGATCCGGCGTTGCTGGCCGAGGCGAAGGCCACCCATGCGGCGAATCTGGCCCGCACGCCCTATGTCTGTCCCATTCCGGCAGAGGCACGTCCGCCTGTCCTGGTATAGCTTCGTTTCGTGCGCCCTATAGGCTAGCGCAGTCGGACGGGCCTCGCCCGCGGCGCACTGGTATTCAAAACGTCATCGCCTGGTGGGTACATTGCGCCCACAGGGCCAAGAACGGCACAAGGGGATCAGAATGTCAGCCTTCACATTAGAACCTGTCACCGGCACGGTGGTTGCCCGGGCCGACGGAAACGTCATCGCAGAAACGACGGGCGCGCTGATGCTGCGCGAGGGGTCCTATGATCCGGTCTACTATTTCCCTCGTGAGGATGCGGGGATGGAGTTTCTCGAAGCGTCGGCGACCCGGACCCGGTGTCCTCACAAGGGTGAGGCCACTCACTACGACATTGAGCTGAGCGCAGGTACGATCGCGGACGCGGCCTGGTCCTACGAGGCGCCGATCGACGCGGCCACAGATCTGGCCGGTCGGATCGCGTTCTATGCCGACAAGGTCGTGGTCGAGCACATTAGCGGGTAACCGCAAACCTCAGGGGTAGGCGTAGTAGTCCGGCGGGTACGAGGACCAAGCATCGCCAGACAGGCCGATTTGATACCCAAGCTCGAACAGGCCCTTCATGTAGACGGGATCGAACGGGCTTTCGGCCTCGAGGTCAAACTCCCGAGGGATCGCCGTCACGCTCAGGTCAATCCCATCGCGCAGGCCCACGGCAAAGAGCTTGTAGATGTCACCCGTTCCAGACCCTCCCAGCAGACTGCTGCCCGCCCTGCCTGCGATCGGGAGCAAGCGGGCCCGCACGGGTTCGTAGGGTTTGTCGAGCTTGTTGTTCATGACGACATACAGCGTGCGCTCCGCCTTGAGCCCTGCTCGGTCGTCGATCTCCTTGATGGAAAAGCCCGGATTGAACAACATCACCTGCTGGGTTGCGCCGCCGTCGACATGCATCTCATCGTAGACTTGGCCATCGGGCGTCTCCACCGGAATGATGACAGGCGGAAACACGGCGGGAATGGCAGAGGAAGCCTGAACGATGTCCCAGATCAGTTCCTTCGCACTGGGATGGCCGGTGGCGGCAATTGCGCTGACGGCCCATACAACTGGCCGTGAGGCGTCGATGTTCGTGGTCCCGATCAACAAGACCCGCCCCCTTTTGTGCTCGGCCGCCAACCGCGCCACGATATCGTCGTTAATGTAGCTTTCGATCAGCGCCCGGTAGCCACTGTTGTCTGTCACCGCGCTGCCGCCGGTCAGTGCCGCGAACAAAGCCGGGGTCAGAAGCTCTTCGGTGGTGTAGGTCGTGTAGATCTCCTCCAGTTCATCATCATAATCCGGCCCCAGATACGCAAAGAGCGCGATGATCGCTCCGGTCGAGATGCCCGTGACGGCGCTGAACTCGGGCCTGTCGCCGCGTTCGGTCCATCCCTTGAGGAGCCCGGCGCCGAACGCACCGTCAGGGCCGCCGCCCGACAGCGCCAAAGCCGTCTGCACCAGCGGCTGCCCTGTCCGGATCTTGTCCGCGTGCAACTGTCTGACCACTTTGACCCGCTGGGACACGAGAGCCTCGCGGGTGGCGTCATTCAGTTGATCGCCCCATTGGCGGACGAGTCCAGTATCGGCCCTGATCCCGTAGGGCGCTGCGGTGTCTATCAGTTGGGGCGGCACGGCACGTCGTGGCAGCAACGTAGTGCAGGCCGACAGGACGGCGATCAGCAGCAGGAACGGTAAGACCACCAGCCGGGCGGGACGGTCGTGCGTCCCGGTAAAGACATTTCTTGCCATGCGCGGCTTCCCTCTGACGCGATTTTTCAGGTGACGGTAGGGGATGTCCGTCCGCCCCACAAGACCGCCGCGTCAGGCAGTGATCATCGCCTCCAGGGTTCCCAGCCGGTCCGCTTCCTCGGCGGGCTTGTCCCAGCGGATACGCTTGATCCGGGGAAAGCGCATGGCGATTCCGGACTTGTGCCGGGTCGAGCGCTGCACGGCGTCGAAGGCGACCTCCAGCACAACCTCGGGCGCGACGGCGCGCACCGGGCCGAAGCGGTCTGTCGTGTGGGTGCGGATCCATTTGTCCAGGACGAGAAGCTCCTCGTCCGTATAGCCGGAGTAGGCCTTGCCGACGGGGACCAGCTCGGCGCCGTCAGCCCCCTCGCGCCAGGCCGCAAATGTATAGTCCGAATAAAAGCTCGACCGCTTGCCGTGCCCTCGCTGCGCGTAGATCAGCACGCAATCGGCGCTCAGCGGATCACGCTTCCACTTGAACCACGGGCCCATTGCGCGTCCGCCGGTGTAGGGCGCATCGCGGCGCTTGAGCATCAAACCTTCCTGACCCGCGTCGCGGGCACCTGCGCGGATCGCGGTCAGTTCCGCCCAGCTCTCGAACGCAACCGCGTCGGACATGTCCGTGCGCAGGGGATTGTGTGCGGCCATCCATTTCGACAGGTGCGCCCGCCGGTCGACGAGGGGCAGCGGGCGCAGATCCACCTCACCGTCGTGCAGGATATCGTAGAGCCGCAGGTGAGCAGGCGCCTCCGCGATGGTCTTCGGCCCGATGCGTTTGCGTCCAAGCCGCTTTTGGAGGTCGGCAAAGGGCGCGACCTCCCCGTCACGGACCACCAGCAGTTCGCCGTCGACGGTGCCCTGCCAGGACATGCTTTCGATCACCTCGGGGAAAGCAGTCGAGATCTCGTCGCCGGTGCGCGTGTAGAGACGCCGCTCATGACCGGTCGAACACGCCTGGATGCGGATGCCGTCCCACTTCCATTCCGCAAGGTAGTCGCCGGGGGGCATGTCCGAGAGCCGCTCTTCCTCCAGCGGGTTCGCCAGCATCACCGGGCGAAAGGCGAGGCTCAGGTCCACCGATGGCGCAGCCCCCCCGTCGAGCCATTGGAAAAGATCCGTGTAGGGCGGCGAGAGACCGAACCAGAGCTCCTCGATGCGCTCGATCGCGCGACCTTCATGCGCCTCAGCCATCTGGGCGAGCGCTGTGCGCACAAGGCGGCCCGACACGCCCACCCGAAGCCCCCCGGTGGTGAGCTTGATCAGCGCCAGCCGTTCGGCCGGCCCCATCCGGTCGCAAAGCTCGGCGATCAGCGTACCGGCGCGGGCAGTGCTGGCGCCGCGCAGGTCATCGATGACCTCGGCCAGCGTGGGCGGGGCGTCCCCGCCATCCGTCGGCCAGATCAGTGCGACCGTCTCGGCCAGATCGCCGACATAGTCGTAGGACAGCCCGAAGAGCACGGGATCCACCCGGTCCTCGACCAGCTTTCGGATGCGTGAGGGCGTCACCGAGGGTAGATCCAGCGTGCCAGCCAGGGCCGCCAGCGCCCAGCCGCGATCTGGGTCGGGTATGGTGCGAAAGTAGGCCACCAGATGCGCCAGCTTCGCGTTCCGGCCGGGCGTGAAGACCAGGCTTTCCAGCAATCGGGCGAAGGCGCGCACGGAGAGGCTGCCCCTGGCTCAGAACCGCTCGACCCAGGGCCGGAGCTCTATTTCCCAGGCCCACGAGGAGCGATCCTGTTCCAGGAAGTGCCAGTAGCTGCGGGCGATGGCGTCGGGGCAGAGCATCGAGTCGGGGTTGTCCTCGTCGTCGATGCGTTCGGGCCGGGCGGGGTTCCGGATGCCGCCGTCGATCACGAAGTGGCCGACATGGATGCCCTTGGGGTGAAGCTCGCGCGCGAGGCTCTGGCAGAGGCCGCGCAGCGCGAACTTGCCCATGGCAAAGCTCGACGAGTTCGGGAAGCCCTTCACCCCAGCCGAGGCGCCCGTGAACAACAGCGCGCCATGCCCGTTCGGCAACATCCGCTTCGCTGCCGATTGCGCGGCATAGAAGGCGCCCAGTGCCGTGATCTGCACGGCCTTGGTCACCGCGTCGGGATCCAGGTCCTGCACCGGGCCGCGCACCCGGGCAGAGGGGTTGTAGACGAGCACGTCCGGGACGGTCGCGGCAACCAGGGCCCCGACGTCTTCATGCGAGCTCGCATCGCAGCTGTGCAGGCTTGCCCCGGTCTCGGCGGCCAGGTCACCCAGATCTGAGGTGTCGCGCGACGCAAGCGCCACGCCCAGCCCCTTCGCCGCGAACAACCGCGCCAGCGAGGCGCTCAGCCCCGCGCCTGCCCCGATGATCAGCGCTTTCTTGTAGGTTGGGATCATGGGTCCGGACCTCCTCTTGCATGTGGTTGGACAACAGGTAACACGGAAGCCGTCAGCGGACAGGGAGACAAGCATGGCGCAGCACATCGTGATCGTGGGGGCAAGCCGGGGCATCGGGCTGGAAATGGCACGCCAGGCCAAGGCGCGGGGCGACCGGGTGACGGCGACCGTCCGCAGCGACGCGTCGGCAAAGGCGCTCGACGGGATCGCCGATGAGGTCCTCATCTGTGCTGTCGCCGACGAGGCGTCGCTTGCGAAAGCGGCGGGGGCCTCGGACACGGCGATCGACCTGCTGGTCTGCAACGCGGGCGTCTACCGGGGGCGCGGCGCGCTCGATGCGCCCGATAGCGGCGCCGACGCCTGGGAGGAGGTGCTGATGACCAACGTTGCGGGGCCGTTCCTGTGCGCGCGCGCCTTCCTGCCCCGGATCGAGGCCGCAAAGGGCAAGATCGCGATCATATCGTCCAAGATGGGATCGAACGCCCGGGCGCCCGGCGGCGCCTACCTCTACCGCGCCTCGAAGGCGGCGGCGACCAACGTGGCCAGCAACCTCGCCTCTGAGCTGCGGGACCGGGGCGTGGCGGTGGGGTCGTACCACCCCGGGTGGGTTCGCACAGACATGGGCGGGTCGGCCGCCGACATCTCCGCCGAGGAAAGCGCGTCGGGGCTGTTGAGCCGGTTCGAGGCGCTTTCCGTTTCGACGACTGGCGTGTTCGAAGATTACGCGGGCGAGGCGATTCCCTTCTAGGCGTCCGTTCCCCTTCTAAACGTCCTGCGTGCTGACAATCCGCGCAAGGTCGAGCGGGCCCTCTTGCCACCGGTACGCCAGCAGGGGACCGTCCGCCCCGGCGGAGTAGTCCATGCACAGAGCGTTACGGGCCTGCAGCGCCGGTGTGCCCGTCAGCCAGTAGTGGCCGAAGAAGACCGGCGGGTCCCCGGCATCATAGCGGAAGGCACGGGGCAACTCCGGCGCTCCATCCGGCAGCGGTTGTCCTTCAGGGACCGAAATCGACGCGTCCTGCCAGGTTTCCGGCGACGCCTCCCACCAGGCCAGCCGAACCTTCTTGCGCACGATCCCCTGCTTGTCCGAGATCGTGAAACCGTCGGGCAAGAGGATCTCCGGACCCTTGGCCAGGGTATCGACCGGCTTGAAGAGCGCATGGTCCTTGTGCCCTGCCAACATCAGCTCCTCCAGCTCCAGCGCCCGTTGCGGCAACGCCGCTACGGACGGCGCGTGCCAGCAGGCGTGCACGGCACGCAGCGGACCAAGATCCAGCCAGAGCGGCAGCGCGGCCATCCAACCGATGACGTCCGCTGTCTGATTGCCCCCCAGCGGAAACTCGGCCAGGAAGCTTGCGTGCTGGTGGGTGTTCTTGTCGTCGCGGCGGCGCACGGGCTTGCCGGTCCGGGGACTGAGGTTGTGAAAGTGAACCGCGTTGAGTTCGTGGTTGCCCATGATGCAGACGGCCCGATCCGCCTCGACCAGGTCACGCACGGTGCGGATGACCATACCGTTCTCGGGGCCCCGATCGATCAGATCACCCAGGAACAGCAGACGCCGCCCTTCGGAATGCTTCCAGCCGCCCGCATTGCGATAACCGAGCTGGTCCAGAAGGGCGGCCAGCTTCCCCCACTGGCCGTGGATGTCGGGGATGATGTCCCACATGATGTGTTCTCCGCAGTGGCGCCCTCAGCGCGCGATGATGTCGTCCAGTGCCATCCCGATCAGCGCCAGTTCCTCCGGGCCCGAGAACCGGTGATCCGCGTCCTTCACCAGCGTCAACCGGGCGTCCGCAGCGGTGATGTGGTCCAGCAACCGCACTGACACCGACGACGGCACATCGACATCCGCGGTGCCGTGCAACAGCCGCACCGGGCAGCCAATGTTCAGCGGTTGCGTGAAGATAAGGTGCGCGCGGGCCTCCTCGAAGAGCTTGCGCGTATAGACATATGGCTCGTCCGAATAGGCCGAGGGGACGGCAACGCGCCCGGTGCGCATCATCTCGTCGTGCTGTGCGGTGCCTAGCCGTTCCCTGGCGCCTTCCTCGGTGAAGTCGGGGGCGGCGGCGATCCCGATCAACCCGGTCAGACGATCGGCGAATCGCCGCGCCAGCAGCAGCGCGATCCAACCGCCCATGGAGGAGCCGACGAGGATCTGCGGCCCCTCGGTCAGACGGTCAACTGCTTCGGCCGCGTCGTCGGCCCAGTCGCCAAGCGTGCACTCTTCGAATGCCCCTGAAGACTGCCCGTGCCCCCTGTAATCGAACCTGAGGTAGGCCAGACCACGATTGCTGGCCCACCTCTCCAGCCACATCGCCTTCGTTCCGCCCATGTCGGAGCGGAACCCCCCGAGAAAGACAATGCCCGGCCGCGATGCCCCATCGCCTTCAGCCGGACTCCTGTGGTAAGCGATGCGACGGTTCGGCAACAGACTGAGATATGCGGGCACATCCATGACGGCCATCTCCTCGAATGCGAGATCGGGCCCGGCAGCCGAGCGGCCTTCGGTCGACGCCGGGTACACCGATGACGTCGAGGCGTCAAAGGACAGGCCATTGACAGTCCTGCAGGTGGTCCCGCGTCTCGATCAGGGCGGGGTCGAACGCGGCACGCTGGAGATCGTCGAAGCCATTGTCGCGGCCGGAGGGCGCGCGATTGTGGCGACGGCGGGCGGGCGGCTCGAGTTTCGGGTGGTCCGCGCCGGGGGCGAGATCGCGCACATGAGCGCCGATTCCAAGAACCCGCTGACCATGTGGCAGAATACCCGCGCAATGCGCAGGCTGATCCATGCGCACAAGGTCGACATCGTCCACGCCCGATCCCGCGCGCCTGCCTGGTCGGCCTACTGGGCGGCGAACGCGATGGGCGTGCCCTTTGTCACCACGTTCCATGGCACCTACAATGAACGCGGGCCTTTCAAGCGGACGTACAATTCGATCATGGCACGCGGCCGTCCCGTGATCGCGATCTCCGAGTTCATCCGGGGCCTGGTGCGTGAGCGCTACGGCGTGCCGGACGATCAGATCGTCACCATCCCGCGCGGCGCCGACATCTCGATCTTTGCCGAGGAAGCCGTCGGGAACGAGCGCACGATCAAGCTGGCGGACAATTGGGGCCTGATCGACGATGCCCGCTCGGTCGTTCTGATGCCGGGTCGCCTGACCCGGTGGAAGGGCGGTGAGAGCGTGATCGAGGCCGCCGCCCGGCTGAAGGAGATCCGGGGGTCCGACTTCCTGGTTCTGATGGTGGGTGACAATCCGGACGGGGCGTTCACGACGCAGCTCGAGAACAAGATACGCGACACGGG
Source organism: Pseudomonadota bacterium (assembly GCA_039033215.1). Classification (GTDB taxonomy): domain Bacteria; phylum Pseudomonadota; class Alphaproteobacteria; order Rhodobacterales; family Rhodobacteraceae; genus Thermohalobaculum. The sequence continues at coordinate 41,043 of JBCCDA010000019.1, forward strand.
CACCGATGATGTTGTCAGACTGACCGGCGGCACGTCGGACATGGCGGCGGCCTACAAGATCGCCTCGGTCGTCGTCTCGGCTTCGATCGAGCCGGAGGCGTTCGGGCGCGTCATCGTCGAGGCCCAGGCGATGTCCCGCCCCGTCATCGCGACCAACCATGGCGGCGCGCGCGAGACGGTTGTCCACGGCGAATCCGGCTGGCTCTACTCTCCCGGCGATGCAGAGGCCCTGGCCCGGACAATCCATCAGGCCTTGGAGATGGATCCCTCCGAACGGGCGCACATGGGCCTTGCCGGGCGCGCACGCATTCATTCGGCCTACACCGTGTCCGCCATGCAGCGCGCGACGCTCAACGTCTACGAACAGGTCGCAGATCGGACGTTCCAGACGCTGCTCTGATCCAATCTGCCCGACCGTTCATTTGTTACAGACCGCCACAGGCGATTCGGCGCACTCTTTCTCCATCGGAAAGGGCAAACCCTGCACTCTGCAGATGCCCCCAGATGGGTCCGAAGACCGAGGAGGCGACGATGACCGAAGACGACAAGAAGGCCGCTGAAGCGATCAACGACGACATCCTGGATGACGCCCAGGGCGGTATCGCACTGGGCCGGGCGCACGCTGGTATGGCCGCGACGATCACTGGGCTGTCAACGCAGGACCATATCATCAATGCGGGTGAGACACCGCCGCTCAAAGTCAGCTACACGCTCGATGAGGTGACCCAGGCGGGCAATACGGTCACCGGCAAGGTGAACGTCAACACCAAGACCCGGCGCTGATCCCAGGCCGCCCGCACGGCGGGTGCTTGACCGCTCAGACTGGATGCGCGAACCCTGCCGAAACGGCAGCGAGGAACGCCCATGTCCGATCCGATCAAGACCCGCCGCGATGGGCATCTGCTGGAGGTCACGCTCGACCGGCCGAAGGCAAACGCGATCGACCTTGTGACGTCGCGGATCATGGGCGAGGTCTTTCAGGAGTTCCGCGACGACCCGAACCTGCGTGTCGCCATCATCACGGGATCGGGGGAGAAGTTCTTCTGCCCCGGCTGGGATCTCAAGGCCGCGGCGGACGGTGATGCTGTCGACGGCGACTACGGGATCGGCGGCTTCGGCGGCATCCAGGAGCTGGGTTTCCTCGACAAGCCCGTGATCTGTGCGGTCAATGGCATCTGCTGCGGTGGTGGGCTGGAGCTGGCGCTCTCGTGCGATATCATCCTGGCCGCGGAACACGCGACGTTCGCGCTGCCCGAAATCCGCTCGGGCACCGTCGCTGATGCGGCCTCGATCAAGCTGCCCAAGCGGATTCCCTACCATGTTGCCATGGATCTCCTTCTGACCGGGCGCTGGTTCGACGCCGAGGAGGCGCACCGCTGGGGCATCCTGCGCGAGATCACCGCGCCCGGCGACCTCATGCCCAAGGCCCGCGAGCTGGCGGCACATATCGCCTCGGGCCCGCCGCTGGTCATGGCCGCGATCAAGGAGATCGTGCGCGAGGCCGAGGACATGAGGTTCCAGGACATGTTGAGCCGGATCACCAAGCGACAGTTGCGCACGGTCGACGCGTTGTACTCCTCCGAGGACCAACTCGAGGGGGCGCGGGCTTTCGCCGAGAAACGCGACCCCGTTTGGAAAGGTCGATAAAGGGAGACGGTGATGCGTGCGGTACTGTGTTTGGTGGTGTTGATCGTTGCCGGTTGTGCCGACCGCAGCCTGGATGTCTCGGGCCGCGGCGATCCCGCCCGACTGCTCTACGCCGAGGCGGGCACCAGGATCACGCTTGAGAGCGCCGCCAACGGGACGCCGACCGAAACCGAGATCACGGTCGTCAACGCTGCCGGACCGCAGGGGCGGTTCCGCCGCGCCGACGGGACTGAAGGCAGCTTCTACCCGGCTTGTTGGGCATGTGGCGCGCCGAACGTGATCGAAGAGGCGCTCTACGCGCAGCTCTGGCCGCTCGAGACCGGCAAACAGGTGAGTTTTCTCCGCACCTCTCCCGACGGACAAGAGGCCCGGGTCTTCATCCGCGTTGCCGGGATCGAGGATGTCACCACCCCCGCCGGCACGTTCGAGACCTATCAGCTCGATGGTCGCATCGAACACCTGACCGGTCCGCGCTACTCCGCTCAGGTTCGCGCGTGGTGGGCGCCGGGTCCCGGATGGATCGTAAAGGCCGAGGGCGGCGATAGCCGTGGGGCTACGCTGTCCAGCCAGGTCACGAAGTTCATCAGACCGTGATCGCGTCCCGCTGGATCGACGTCGCCGTCGGCACAGGTGTTACATCTGGATACGGAGGAGCAAAGATCAGTCGCTCCAACCTCCCTTCATCCTTCCCATCGGTACGGTGATCGGTGGCTAAACGACGGTGGCGTGGATTGCGAGAATGTGCGGACAGTCCGAGACAAGTTGTCGGCGCCATAGTGGCGATCTAGCACTCAGGAGCCTCTTTGATGCGCCTCTTCCTTCTGGCCCTGATCTTGGTGGCCTCGATCGCAGCTCCGGCACACGCCTGCGGCACGGCAGACGATGATCTGTGCAAGGTTTCCCTTGGTGAGTACCGCATCGCGTTGCCCCAAGGGGTTGAGCGACCGGGCGCCTTGCTCTGGTTGCACGGCTGGGGCGGCTCGGCCAACGCGGTGATCCGCAACAACGGCTGGACAGCAACGCTCGCGGCCCGCGGCCTGGCCCTGATCGCACCGGATGGCGTGGTCACCAGTCCCGAGCGCAACAACAACAAGAACTGGTCGGTGAACGACGGCACGGACTATGCGCGTGACGACGTCGAGTTTCTGGCGCAGGTCGTCGCCGATGCGGTGGCTCGCCACGGGATCGACGCGGACCGGGTGCTGCTTGGCGGCTTCTCGCGTGGTGGCTCGATGGTCTGGGACGTTGCCTGCCGCCGACCCGGACTGGCACGGGCGTACGCCCCGGTTGCAGGCGCGTTCTGGGAACCGATGTTCACGGCGTGCAGGGGCCCGGTCGACCTCTTCCACGTGCACGGCTGGACGGACCGGGTGGTGCCGCTTGAGGGCCGGTTGCTCCGTGGAGGCACCTTGATTCAGGGCGATGTCTTCCAGTCGCTGTACATCCTGCGCGAGACCAACGGGTGCACCGCACGCCAGCCGCAAACCGGCTCCGCCGAGGGTGATATCTGGCGCCGCCATTGGTCGGACTGCGAGGCCGGACGCATCGACCTCCTGCTGCACCCAGGTGGCCACCGGGTCCCCGCCGGCTGGCTGGCCGAGGCGCTGGACTGGTTCGAAGCCCGCCTTGCCGAGGATTGCCTGGCCGAAGCTGCCGCCCCCTCCTGCGGCTGATCCCCCTTGACCGCCGCGCCCGGCACGCGCATGCCAAGGTCAAACCAGCCGGAGACCCCGCCATGCCCAGCCTCAAGGATCTGCTCGATGCCCGCTTCGGTGACGCTCCGGACGTGCCCCCCGAGGCCGAGGCGCTGGCCGACATGGCCGCCCGCGGCGTCTGCCGGCTCTACCGCGAGGACCCGGTCGACCCCGCCCTGATCCGCACGCTCTGCGCCATCGCACTCGCCAGCCCCTCGAAATCCGACCTCCAGCAACGCGACATCATCATCGTCACCGATCCCGCCATTCGCGCCCGAATGGACCAGATGACAGGCTTCGACTGGCAGGTGGCCGCCCCGGTCATGCTGGTCTTCTGCGCCAACCACGCGCGCTTTCACACCGTGCACCAGATGGCCGGGCTCGAGGTCGTCAACGACCACCTCGACGGCTTCTTCAACGCCTCCGTCGACGCCGGCATCGCGCTCGCCACCTTCGTGAGCGCCGCCCAAAGGGTCGGCCTCGGCACCTGCCCCCTCTCGGTCCTGCGCAACCATGCGGCCGAGCTGTCCGGGCTTCTGGGCCTGCCCGACCGCGTGATCCCCGTGGCGGGGCTGAGCGTCGGCTGGCCCGCGCGCCCCTCGCGCATCTCGCCCCGCCTCTCGCTGGCCGCGACCGTGCACGAGAACCGCTTTGGCGCCGACCCCGCCGCCCAGATCCGCGAGTACGACGCCCGCCGCCGGACCGTCCACGCGTTCACCCCGCGCGACCCGGCAAAGTACGGCGAGAAGGCCGACTACGGCTGGTCCGACGACAAGGCGCGGCAGTACCAGACCCCGCAAAGGACCGACTGGGGCGCCTTCGTCCGCGCAAAAGGGTTTTCGCTGGACTGAGCACGCGCCGGAGCATCCCTGCCTGTCCTTCGCCTGTCTTGATCCGGGCCAGGGCACATGCCAGCCTGCCGTATCCCTTGATGCGATTGTGCCTATGACCGACGAGACGCCCGACTCCCCTGAGAAGCCCGAGCTGAAGGACGCCCGCCAAAACCCCTGGTACGTGCTGATGACGGTAGCGGGGGAGCAGCCGGCGGACGCTAGTTGGTTCCACTACGACGAATATCTCCATGCCCAGAACCGCAGATACTTCAACGGCTGGATGGCGCAATCGCTGTCCGAAGCAGAGAAACAGAACCTGATTGAAGCCAAGTGCGCGACGGCGGCAGACTTGGCCGAGCTTGAGGATCATGAGGTGGCGGCGATCGAGAAAGCATTCACGGACCGCTGCCCACAGGCAGAACCGATCACCTCGATGCAACCTCACTGTGATCTTACCAATAGCAAGATCACTCGCGGGCTGATTTGCCGCGGTTTCGTCTTCTCAGGAGATGCCCACTTTAGCCACACAACCTTCTTGCGCGGCGCCTTTTTTCAAGGCACGACTTTTTCGGGTATCGCCGACTTTCAGGCGGCCACGTTCTCGGGCTTGGTCTTCTTCCAGGGCACGATATTCTCACACTTCGTCTTCTTCCAGGGCGCAACCTTCTCGAACGTCGCAGATTTCAGCGATGCTAAGTTCAAATCGCAAACCCTATTTAGTCCGTTCCGTAGGCCAGATAAGGCTGACAAACCAGTGTGCTTCGAGCACGAACCGCCACGCTTCTTCAACGCTGAACTGCATGAAGACACGAGTTTCACCAAGGTCCGGTGGCCCCCGATGCCCTGTGACGACGCTACCAAAGAACGGGAGAATCGCGCGAGTCGGCACCGACGCTCCTACGAGCGACTGAAGCTGTTGATGGATGAAAAGAAGAACGTTGCCGACGAACACCTGTTCCATCGCCGTGAACTCATGTGCAAGGAGGTCGAGGAAGAAGGCACCCCCACCGCCTATGCCTCAAGAGCCTTTGGCTGGCTCTGCGATTATGGCTGGGATCCGGTCCGGCCGGGCCAGCTGTTGCTGGGCCTTGTCACCTTCGGCTGGGCGACAATCTTCTGCGCGGAGTGGTTCGACTACAACCTCGGAACTTGGGGCGAGCACCAGACGTCGGAGTATCTGGGCTTCTGGCAGTCCGGCGCGCTCAGTGTCTCGAACGTCTTTGGGTTCCTCGGGCTCAGCCGGACGTTTTTGGCCGACGAGATCAAAACCCTGACGACGGTGTCCGAGGTTGTCTCCGCCAGCCAGACTGTCTTCGGTCTGGTCCTGTTCTTCCTGCTGGGTCTCGCCTTGCGGAATCGCTTCCGGCTCAAGTGACCGCGCGCGTCTTTGGGGAGCTCCAACGGCGCGCGCGGTGGCGATCAGGGACTGTTAACCCAGCGACCTCGTGTCGGCGCATTTGGCATACGTTTGTCATACGCGAGTCATACGCAAATCATACACGTGTTTTGACAGCGCCATGCGGGCTTCGGTTAAGCTGAGCTGAACCGAAAACTCACTTCGTGCCGAACAGACGGTCGCCCGCGTCGCCCAGTCCAGGCACGATGTAGGCCTTCTCGTTCAGGTGAGAATCGAGCGCTGCGGTGAACACCGGCACGTCCGGATGGGCCTTGGAAAAGACCTCCACACCCTCGGGTGCGGCCACCAGAGCAAGGAAGCGGATATCGGTGCAGCCGGCCTTCTTGACCTCGTTGACGGCGGCGGCGGCCGAGCCTCCGGTCGCCAGCATTGGGTCCACGACGATGGCGAGACGCTTGTCCATCATGTCGGGTAACTTGTTGTAATAGCTCACAGGTTTCTTGGTCTCGGGGTCGCGGTAGAGGCCCAGGTGTCCCACGCGTCCGCCGGGCACGAGGTCCAGCAGGCCCTGCAGCAGCCCGTCGCCCGCCCGCAGCACCGAGACGAAGCAGAGCTTCTTGCCCGCCAGCTTGCGCGCCGTCATGGGACAGACCGGGGTCTCGATCTCGACCTCCTCGAGCGTGAGGTCACGTAGCACCTCGTAGGCCAGCAGGTGGCTGATCTCGCGCAGCAATCCACGAAACTTGGCCGTCGACGTCTCGCGGTCGCGCATCAGCGTCAGCTTGTGTTCGATCAGCGGGTGTTGAACGACGGTCAGGCCTTGCATGGGATCCTCCGAAAGCGCGGGTGGAAGCTGTCATACCGTGGTGCTACACGGCTGTCACCGTCCTGCCGTCCGAAGAGGGTTTCCACCATGCGTCCTATCCATATCCGCCATGGAAAGTGCTTGTTCCCCAGTGGGCTAGAGGATTGCGATATCTCTCTGGAGGGCGGGCAAATCGTTGCCGACACACCGGACGATGCTTTGGAGATTGATGCCAGCGGGCTGATCGTGGCGCCCGGTCTGGTCGACATCCATGGTGATGCGTTCGAGCGCCAGGCAATGCCTCGGCCGGGGGTGATGTTTCCGCTGGAGGCAGCGGTGCTGGACACCGACAGGCAGCTGGCGGCGAATGGAATCACCACCGCCTATCACGCGCTTACGCTGAGTTGGGAGCCCGGCCTCAGATCGGTGCCGCAGGGCGAGGCCATGGTCGACACGATCGAGGCGCTTGGCCCCCGTTTGACTGTCGATCATCGCATTCAGCTCCGCTGGGAAACCTTCGCCGACGAGGCCGTGCCACTCTGCGAACGCGTGATGCGAGGGCAAAGAGCACCGGCGCTGGCGTTCAATGATCACACGTCCATGTGTATGAGATCGTTTGATGTTCCGGTGCAAGAGCGCGCCTTCGAGCAGTCTCCGGCGTTCGCAACTGTTGATCCGGGAGATCCGCGCCTGCCGCCGCGGTTCGCAGGTCAAGCCAAGCGCTCTGGCATGTCGGTGGACTCGTTCATGGAGATGCTGGCAGAGGTTTGGACCCGGCGCCCGAAGGTCGGCACCTCGATCTCGCATCTCGCTGCATTGGCGCGCGAGAAGGGCATCCCGATGCTGAGTCACGACGATACGCAGGAGGAAACACGGAGCTACTACAGAGGGTTAGGCGCGACTATCTCGGAGTTCCCAATGTCTGTCCGCGTAGCCCGCCATGCGCGTGAGAATGGAGACGCGATCGTCTTCGGGGCGCCAAACGTTGTTCGGGGCGGCAGTCATCTGGGCAGCTCCCCCAACGCGGCGGACATGGTCGAGCAAGGGCTCTGTGATGTGCTGGCATCGGACTACTACTACCCCGCGATGCTGGGGGCAGCGTCGCGACTGAAGGCCGACGGCCGCGCACCTCTTCCAGACATCTGGAACAGGATCTCTGCCAGCCCCGCCACGGCGTTGGGCCTTTCTGATCGAGGTGAGATCGCAGTCGGCAAGCGGGCGGATGTTGTCGTCCTGGACTGGCCGGACGGCGGCACACCTTCCGTGCGTGCTACCATTTCCGAGGGCCGCATTGCATATCTCTCGGGTAATCTTCTGCGCTGAAGACTGGCGCCGATACCAAACCGTCGGAAACGCTCTCTTAACCCTGTCCTGAAAGAAGTCGTTCACGAGTTTTGCGAGTCCGCCAAGGCACGCCCGGCCAGATTTCCTGATCGGTCGTGGCGCCATGGCCGGCCCACATCTGCGAGGTACGCGATGCGAGTTCTTGTCACGGGCGGGTGCGGTTTTATCGGTACGGCAATCGTCGACTTGCTGCTGCGCCGGGGGATCCAGGTGGTCAATCTGGACAAGTTGACGACGTCAGCGAATCCAGCCGCGCTCAGTGAGTGGGAGGGTACGCCGCGCTACGAGGTCGTTCAGGGGGATATCTGCGATCTCGAGAAGATCTTGTCGGTTCTGGAGAATTTCCAACCGGATTGTATCATTCATGCAGCCGCCGAAACCGATGTGGATCGCTCGTTGCAGAGCACGGCCCAGTTTCTGCAGACGAACTTTGTAGGCACCTACACCATGCTGGAGGCTGCGCGTCACTGGTGGGCCGGCAGGGGCGGAGACTACCGTTTCCTGCACATCTCGACGGACGAGGTGTTCGGTGGCCTAAGTGACAGCGATCCAGGCTTCTCGGAGCAGTCCGCATATGCGCCGAACTCGCCCTACGCCGCTTCCAAGGCGGCAGGGGATCATCTGGTGCGTGCGTGGGGACAGACCTACGGGCTGCCGGTTGTTACGACCCATTGCTCGAACAACTACGGACCATGGCAGTTCCCCGAGAAGCTGATTCCTCTGATGATCACGAACGGCGCTGATGGCGAACCGATGGCGATCAGTGGCGCCGGTCACATCGTGCACGACTGGGTCCACGTTGAGGATCATGCCCAAGCGGTGCGGACGGTGCTGGAGCACGGGGAGAACTGCGCGACCTACAACATCGGGGGATCTTCGGATCAGCCGCATGTCGAGATCGTTCACATGATCTGTGTCGAGCTTGATCGGCGTTTCCCAGATCGCGCGCCTCACAGTCGCATGATTCAGCACATCGACGATACGCGGGCCGAGGATGCCCGCTATGCTGTCGACACGAGCAAGATCTGGCGCGAGCTGCGCTGGCGGCCGGAGACCGAGTTTCGCTCCGGCCTGTCGCGAACCGTGGACTGGTATCTCGAGAATAGGCCATGGTGGCAGAAGATCCGCCAGAACCGAGCAACCGGTGCAGCGGACCAACGGGCGGCGTGACCCTACGCGGCGGTAGCCCTTCGCAACCCGGTTCGTAACAAAGCTGGTCTAGCGTAGGACCCAGCGGGCAATAAGCGGTACGGCTGTGACCGTGAAGCCAATGCGGATGATGTGATGCAATGTCACCATCATTGGCGAGACCCCAAGCGACAGGGCGATCAGCCCCATCTCCACCACGCCGCCGGGCGCGTAGCACATCAGCAGCACTTGGAAGGCATGGTCGCCTGAGATGTCCAGCAGCAATGCCAGACCAGCGCCGATCCCCAACATGACTGATACGGTCAGCAGCCCGAGGCTGATGCCCTGGATCAGGAGCGGTCGTGTCATGCCGCGGAACCGCATGGCCAGTCCGATCCCCACCACAAGCTGTGCGACCGAAATCAACCAGTCTGGCAACTGCGCGGATGTGATGCCCGTAGCATGGGCAAGCGCCGAAAGCAGGATTGGTCCCGTGATGATCGCGGCGGGCAGACCAACCCGTCGCCCTCCCCACCCGCCGAACACCGCGCATCCCGCGAGGATTGCGACGTCCAATATGCCAATCGTTGTGCCGTTCTCCATCGACACGCCAGCCGCGCTGCCAACGGCCTCGCCGCGCATCGCCCAGTAGATCAGCGGCACAATGCTGACTGTGATCGTGATCCGTGAGAAGTGCTGAACGGTCAGAAGCGCTGCATTGCCGCCTGCTTCTTCTCCTAGCTGGACGGATTCAATCAGGCCGCCGGGCGTCGCGCAGTAGTATGCTGTGGGGGGATCATAGCCGGCGATGCGCCTAAAGATCTGGTAGTTCACCAGCTGTGCTACGCCGACGAAAACCAGAACCGTCAGAAGGGATGGCCACCAGCCCCCGATCTCGGACCACATTTCCGGTTTCGCTGTGCCCCCGATCGCAACTCCGATGACTGTCACGAAAGCCATACGCGGACTCTGCGGGAATGCGAGGCTTCTGCCGGCAACCTTGGGATCTATCGCAAGTGCAAGTGCAGTCGCGACCATTGCACCCAGCAGCCAGGGCAGCGGCGCACCCACAAGCGAGGCCAGCGCGCCACCAACTACCCCGATAAGGACGACAATGGCCCAGACCGCCCAGCCTTTGGCATCCGGAAGGTTCGGCGCGATCATGCGGTACGAGTGTAGCGGGCCAAGCAGGGATGGTCCTTGGGGCCGTCCCTGCGGCGTGAAGGGTTGCAAAAGCGCATGGGCGCTGACTGCCTGAAGGCCGACCGTGCCGCAAGTACTGCTGCTTAAGGGTCGGCATCTATCACCGATGTATCGGTTCTCGCGTTTCCGTTGCGGTCCCGGATGTCGCATCCGAAGCCTCTGCATCTAAAATCCCTGCCAGCCCGACGATGGACAATCTGCCTGGCGCGGACGAGGGGAGAAACAGTGTCCGAACGCCCGTCTTGCATAGGCAATCTTTTGGATGCAAAACGCCGGGAGTTCGCGTAAGGATCGCGGGCAGGCAGACAGACGGTTAGGCACCCATAGCTCAGCTGGATAGAGCGTCGCCCTCCGAAGGCGAAGGCCTCAGGTTCGAATCCTGATGGGTGCGCCATACAACATTTACCGCACTGAATTTCCTCTAACACCTTGAAAAGTAACGCTGTTTTTGGGGTTCGAACACCCTGATTCCGGCAGTACCGAACAGGCTCCGAAAACGCTAATCTGAGCACTGTCTTGCGCCACACTGAGTCAGCTTTTTCCCAAATATTCCAGGGACTTGACAGGAATTGGAGGGCGAGTTCGAACGACTCCTCCAGGGTGTGCCTCGGAGCAGCGTGTTTTACCGCCTGTTCTTCCAGCAGAAGCTTCTCGGCTTCCAGCTTGTCGATGCGCTGTTCGTAAGACTTAACAACGCGGGGATTGCCGGATTCCACAATCCTATCGAGCAGGGCTTCGATCTGCTTTTCGATATTCTTGGCATCTCGCTGGCGCGCTTTGGCATCGCTCTTGGCTTCGGCAAGGCGCGCGTTCCAGATGTCGCTGAGCATGGCCTTGGCCATTTCGACCAGATTTTTCGACGGCTGAAGCCGCCTAAGAACGCCCTCGAAATCGCCTTCGAGTTGGTCGCGCCGGATCGACTTGCGATAGCTGGCGCAGCCCTTCGTCTTACACAGATAGTAGGGGTGCTTCTTGCCCGTCTTGCTGGTGGACCAGCACGCGGTCAGCGCTTCGCCGCAATCGTCGCACTCTATGAAGCCGCGCAGCACGAAGTCTTCGTTGATGTCCTTACGCGCCGGAGCCTTGGCGGTTCCCTTTAGGCGTTCCTGAATGCGTTGGAACGTCTCGAAGCTGATCAGGCCCTCATGATGGCCTCGACGCATCGACACGCCCCAGCTCGGCGCTGAGACCATGCCCGCATAGATTGGCTGGGTCAGAATGTCGTGGATGCGCTGATTGCGGATTTCACCGCTGGGTAAATCCTTCGGGTAGTCCGCTTGCCGCTCCAGAAAGCGCTTCACCTCTACCGGCGTCTCAAAGCGCCCAGAGGCATAGCCCTCCAGCGCTTCTTGCAGGATTGAAGCGATGGGCTCATCGCGCACCATGATCTTACCGTGCTGGGCGCTGCGCTCATAGCGATAGCCGCGCGGCGGCCTGCTCAGTACCGAGTAGCCGTTCATGACGCGGGCACGCATACGGTTCTTTGTTTGCTCGGCGTTCTTCTGGCGCTGGTGCTGGGAGACCGAGGCCAACATATTCTCAACGAGGATCGAATCTGAATCCTCACCAAACTCAATCGATGGGCTTTGTAATATGCCGCCTGCGCTGGAGATATCGGTGCGCAGCTTCAAATGCGCGTCCAGCCCGCGCGCCAGGCGCGAGATGTCATCAATAATGACAACGTGACTGTCTTTGCGGCGCTTGCGCAAAAATTGCAGCATCGCCCGCATGCCGGGGCGGCTGGCATGGCTTCCCGACATATCGTCCGTGAAGACTTGCACAACTTCATAGCCTTTGTACTGGGCGAACTCCCGGCACCGAGTTTCCTGTGAGCCGAGGCCATCGCCCTTTTTCATCTGCTTGGCAGAAGAAACGCGAGCATAGATCACGGCCTTGGTCGCCGTCTCGGCGTTAATGTCTACCGCATAATTCATGACTCCTCCTTGGTCTTCGCGGCTGTTTATTCAGCTGCGAGTGAGCCTCCCCAACTGAGTTGGTCCACCGTTATTGATAGGAAAACGGAGGATCAGAGATGGCGAACAAGCGAGCCAAACCGGAAGAGATCGTCAGCAAGCTGCGGCAGGTCGAGGTTCTTGTCGGCCAGGGAATGCCTCGA